>JALRDC010000158.1 GCA_023262245.1 Flavobacteriaceae bacterium | reverse complement strand
ATAGGATTCAATTAATACAAGTGACGATAAGAGAATCGCGTTCGCAGGAGTCGGCAAACCAATAAAGGAATCTGATTGGCTATCGTCAATATTAAACACCCCCAAACGGAAAGCAGAACCCATAGGTACAAACAATCCGATCAGAATCAAAGGTTGTTCCATTACTGCTTCAAAAAGTGACAGTGAAGATGACGCTCCGAAAGTAGCTGATACCATCAACTGCATCAAGAGTAAACCTGGTGCCAGGCCCGAAGTGATCAAATCGGCAAAAGAATCCAATTGAACTCCTAATTCACTCTTTACATCGAGAGCTCTAGCTGCTAAGCCATCGAAAAAATCAAAGAAAATTCCCAAAAGAACAAAACCCACAGAGAGTTCTAAATGCCCATCTAATGCAGCAATAACAGCCAACACCCCTGAATTGAGATTTAAAAAACTAATGGCGTTTGGCACAAATGATTTGATTGATTTCATAAGGTAAAGATACACAAATAAGAATGAGTTGATGCGCTGTTGATTCCCACAAATTTTATCGATATTTGTAGTTGATGAAAAACAAGATCCTCATTTTACTTACGATACTGCTCTTTAATTACAGTTGGGCTCAAATTCCCTATTTGTCAAAAGAGGCAAAAGTAAGCGTTCTAACTTGTGGTCCTGGTGACGAACTCTATTCTAAATTTGGACATTCAGCAATACGCATCAAAGATCCTGTCAATCGAATGGATCTGATCTACAATTACGGTGTTTTTGATTTTACTCAACCTAATTTCTATCTCAATTTTGCCAAAGGAAGATTGGATTATATGCTCGTTAGACATCGCAGCAATGATTTTATCAATCAATACCGATCAGAAGGGCGCTCTGTTGTAGAACAGGAATTAAATCTCAATACCCAGCAACAAAACAAACTGCTTCAGTTTCTTGAAAACAATGCCAAACCTGAAAATAGAACCTATTCATATCACTTCTTTTTTAATAATTGCGCTACAAAAATCATCGATGTAATCGAACTCGCTAGCAGTGACATCAACTTTGAGGAAGAATTTATTCCTCAAAACAAAAGTTTTAGAGCTTTAATAAACGATCGTCTCGACAAAAACAGTTGGGGTGCTCTTGGAATCAATATTGCTTTAGGTTCTAAAATTGATCATATAGCCACCGATTATCAGCATCGATTCTTACCTGAGAACATTCAATTACAATTGAAAAACAGCAGCATTGGAACGAAACCTTTAGTAGCTTCCCAAAGAGAACTTATCTCTCAAACCAACACAAATAAGAGTAGTTTTTCAATAGTATCTCCATTAGCAATCTTTAGCTTAATTCTTCTGTTGAGCCTGGTTTTAATCGTGAAGTCTACCTCAATTAAGTTATGGACTACTGTACTCTTTACAATAGCTTCAGTGGTTGGAATTGGAATTTTATTCCTGTGGTTTTTTACCAATCACGACATGACTCAAAACAATTTCAATGTTTTGTGGGCCAATCCTCTATTGTTGATTTTAATTTTTGCAAAAAAAATAAAGCCTACTATTCTTAAAACAATACATCTAATATCCATATTGGGAATACTGATAATTCCTATCGTTGCCCTATGTGGACTACAATCGTTTAATTACACTCTTTACCCTTTGATTACAACACTGCTTTTATTGCTTCTTAAATCCTATCGAAACACCTCTAGAGCATGAATCTATTAAGTGTAGAACAAATTAGTAAGTCCTATGGAGATTTAGTACTCTTTGAAGATTTATCCTTTGGATTAAATTCAGGACAAAAAGTTGCTCTTATCGCCAAGAACGGAAGTGGAAAAACATCCATTCTCAATATCATATCTGGAGTCGATGTACCTGATACGGGAATGGTTAATTTTCGAAAGGGAATTCGAACCTCCTATCTTGCACAAGAACCCGAATTAGACGAAGAGAAAACCATTGAAGAAAGCATCTTTGATTCTGACAATGAAATCTTAGAAGTCATACACAATTACGAAAAAGCCCTTAAAAACCCTGAGGAAGAAAGCAAATATCAAAAGGCATTCGAAGCCATGGAACGTCACCAGGCTTGGGATTTTGAAACTCAGTACAAGCAAATTCTCTTTAAGTTAAAACTAGAGGACTTAGATCTCAAAGTAAAAAATCTCTCAGGGGGACAACGAAAAAGAATAGCACTTGCCAATGCACTACTCAACAAACCTGACCTAATCATTCTAGATGAACCTACCAACCATTTGGATTTAGAAATGATTGAATGGTTAGAGGACTATTTTGCAAAAGAGAAAATTTCTTTATTCATGGTAACCCACGATCGCTATTTCCTAGAGCGTGTGTGTAATCAAATTCTAGAACTGGATGAAGGAATTCTTTATCCCTATAGCGGTAACTACTCTTATTTTCTTGAAAAAAAGGAAATGAGACTACAACAAGAGGCCGTTGAATTACACAAGAGCAAGCAACTCTATAAAAAAGAACTCTCTTGGATGCGAAGACAGCCCAAGGCGAGAACTACCAAATCAAAATCTAGAATTGATGACTTTTCACAGATAAAAGAACGAGCTCAAGGGAGAAGAAATGATCACCAGGTTGAAATTGAATTTCAAATGGAACGTTTGGGAAATAAGATTATCGAACTTCACAATATATCGAAGTCCTACGGTGACAAAACACTTTTTAAGGGCATTAACTACAATTTTCAAAAGGGAGAGCGACTCGGTATTATCGGTAAAAACGGAACGGGTAAATCAACCTTTTTAAACCTTATTTCTGGAAGTCAAAAAGCGGATAGTGGGAAAATAGTCTTCGGTGAAACAATCAAAGTTGGTTATTACACTCAAGGGGGTATCGAGGTCAAACCAGGGCAAAAAGTCATCGAAGTCATTCGAGAATTTGGAGAGTATATTCCCCTAAAAAAAGGAAGGCAAATCAGTGCTTCTCAATTATTAGAGCGCTTTTTATTCGACGGTAAAAAACAATACGATTTTGTTGAAAAACTAAGCGGTGGTGAACGCAAAAGACTCTATCTATGTACCGTCCTAATTCAAAATCCTAACTTTTTAATTCTAGACGAACCCACCAATGATCTAGACATTGTTACCCTTGGAGTATTGGAGTCGTTTTTATTGGACTTTCCTGGATGCTTAGTAGTGGTTTCTCACGATCGTTTCTTTATGGATAAAATTGTCGATCACCTCTTTGTTTTTAAATCTGATTCAGAGATTGAAGATTTTCCAGGAAATTACTCCGATTACAGAGTCTATGAAGATTCCAAACCTCAACAAAGCAGTAAAGACACAAAAGAAAACAGTTCAAGAGTAGACGATACTCAAAAAATTCAGCACAATACTCGTAAAGAGTTCAATAAACTCGAAACCAAAATTAAACGTTTAGAAGCTGAAAAAAGTGAATTAGAAGCTTCCTTTTTAGAGGAGGGAATTGAACTCGATGAAATTGAAAAGCGTTCTAAAACACTGAAGGAGCTTACTGACTCAATCGAAGAGCTTACCCTAAAGTGGTTTGAACTCGGTGAACTATTAGATTTATAGGAATGTCGGGGTTTATAACATATATTCAATTTTTATGGGATTCTAA
>JALRDC010000002.1 GCA_023262245.1 Flavobacteriaceae bacterium | reverse complement strand
TTTTTACAGAATCATTAACCAGGAAGGTTATGCTTCAGCCTTTGGTGTGGTTGTTTTAGTCTCTTTGGGAAAACTCTTCAGCATGTCTATGGGTTGTTTAAATAACATCATCAGTAATTCCAAATACTACTCTTACGTCTTCTGGTTTTCAGTTAGTTCAGCGTTGCTAGCTGTTGTGCTGAATTATTTCTTTATCAACAGCTTTGGGATTCTTGGGGCAGCAATGGCTACTCTTATCGTAATTGTTTTCATTAATCTATGTAAAATAATACTTGTAAAGTACTTGTTTGGACTACACCCTTATTCTTCGAAATCATTTGGCGTGGTTATTAGCCTTGGCCTAATTTATTTATCCCTATATGCAATTCCCACTATACTGAGCCCTTGGCTTTCCATTCCCTTGAGAAGTTTATTGATCTTAGGGCTTTTTTGCATCCCTCTTTTCGTTTTCAAATGGTCTTCAGATATTGAAGATTTAGTTAAAAGGATGCGCCAACGCTTATTTTAATTTGTCTGCTAAATAGCTGCCCGTGTGTGATGCTTTTATCTTGACAATAGCTTCAGGAGTTCCTTGTCCAACAAGAGATCCTCCTTCATCACCTGCTTCAGGGCCTAAGTCAATGAGATGATCTGCACATTTAATCAGTTCTAAATTGTGTTCTACCACGACAATGGTATGTCCTTTATCAATTAAGGCCTCAAACGAAGTGAGCAATTTTTGAATATCATGAAAATGAAGGCCAGTAGTGGGCTCATCAAATATAAAAAGTACTTTCTCTTTTGAAATCCCTTGGCTGATGAATGAAGCGAGTTTGATTCGCTGTGCCTCTCCTCCTGATAGTGTGGCTGAGGATTGCCCAAGTGTCACATAGCCTAAACCTACCTCTTGAAGGGGTTGCAATTTCTGAATTATTTTTTTTTGAGCATGCTTGTTAAAAAATGTAATTGCATCGTCCACAGTCATTTGGAGGAGGTCATCAATATTGGTATCGTGAAATTTGACTTCTAATATTTCTTTTTTAAAACGCTTTCCATTGCAATGTTCACATTCTAAAACAACATCCGCCATGAATTGCATTTCTATGGTAATGGTTCCCTCACCCTTACAATGATCACAGCGACCTCCATCTACATTAAATGAAAAGTGTTTGGGTTGATAATTTCTGTGCTTGGAAATATTCAGCGAAGCATAAAGCCCTCGAATCTCATCATAAGCTTTGATATAGGTTACCGGATTGGAGCGAGAGGATCTCCCTATAGGATTTTGATCTACAAATTCAACACTCTTTAAAGTGTCTAAGTCACCCTTCAACTCCGAATAAGATCCTGGTTTTTCACTGTAAATATCAAAATGTCGCAGTAGGGCAGGGTATAAGATTTTTTTAACCAAGCTGGTTTTTCCACTTCCTGAAACACCACTTACTACGGTTAGTGCTCCCAAAGGGATGGTTACATTAATGTTTTTTAGATTTTGTTCTCTAGCCCCGATGATTTCTATTTTATTTTTTGACTTCCTCCTTTTTATTGGGACTTCTATTTTCTTTGACCCATTGAGGTAATCAGCAGTTAGTCCTTCGCTTTTAAGAATGTTTTTTAAGGTTCCTTCAGCAACAATTTCGCCTCCAAAAGTTCCTGCCTCTGGACCTATGTCAATTATTTTATCCGCAGCATTCATGATTTCTTCATCATGTTCTACAACGATCACGGTGTTCCCCAAATCTCTCAGGTTTTTTAAAACTTGAATAAGCTTTTGATTATCCCGTGAGTGCAAGCCTATAGAAGGTTCATCAAGAATATACATGGAGCCTACCAAACTACTCCCCAAAGAAGTTGCCAATTGAATACGCTGTGATTCCCCACCAGAAAGTGTATTTGACCTTCTGTTTAAAGTGAGATAACCTAAGCCTACTTCTCTTACAAATTTTAAGCGACTGTTGATTTCTATCAGCAAACGTTCCGCAATTTCCTGGTCTTGATTTTGCAGCTTTAAGTCACTAAAAAACTGGGCTAGAGTATCTATAGAAATTTGAAGCAGATCGCCAATGCTTTTACCTTGAATCTTGACATTTCCAGCTTCTTGTTTCAGACGTGTTCCATTACATGCAGTGCAGGAAGTTTTTCCTCTATATCGAGATAATAACACTCGGTTTTGAATTTTGTAATTCTTTTTTTCTACACGTTTAAAGAAATCATGAATTCCGGTAAAATGAGCATTTCCTTTCCACAAGAGATCTTTTTGTTCTTGACTTAACTCAAAATAAGGCTTATGAATGGGGAAATCGAATAAATAAGCGGAATTTACCAATTTGTTGTAGTATTTACCAAGAGTAGACCCCCTCCAAGGAACAATCGCGTGATCGTAAATGGATTTACTTGTGTCTGGGATAACTAATTCCGGGTCTATACCGATGACATCGCCAAAACCTTCACATACAGGGCAGGCCCCCAGTGGATTATTAAAACTGAACAAATGAACATTGGGCTGTGTAAAGCGCATCCCATCTAATTCAAACTTATTCGAAAACGCTTCTCTTTTACCAGAATCAAGATGAAAAAGTGAGCAATGACCTTTACCTTCATAGAAAGCCATTTCAATGGCATCCGCTACGCGATTATAGAAATCTTCTTCATGCCGAATGACGAGACGATCAATGACTAGATCAAATCCTTTCGTTGGAATTTTATCTAAGCTGTCTAGCCTATGAATTGTATCTTCATAGTAAATACGAGCAAAACCTTGCTGTATAAAAATCTTAATTTTATCTGTAAATGAACGTTTGGCTTCCGCTTCAATTGGAGCTAAAAGTAGAACCCGGGAACCTTCCTCTAAATTTTGAATTTGTTTTAAAACATCTCTTACACTATCTTTTTTTACTTCTTTTCCAGATATTGGGGAATAGGTTTTTCCAATTCGAGCGTAGAGCAATTTGAGGTAATCGTAGATTTCTGTTTTAGTTCCAACGGTGGAACGTGGATTGGAAGTGTTTACTTTTTGCTCTACTGCAATAGCAGGAGAGAGGCCTTTGATAAAATCTACCTTAGGTTTGTTTAAACGCCCCATAAACTGACGGGCATAGGAGGAAAGACTTTCAACATAACGACGTTGTCCTTCTGCATAAAGGGTATCGAAGGCTAACGAAGACTTGCCTGAGCCTGACAAGCCTGTAATGACGCTCATCTGATATCTGGGTATGGCAACATCTACATGCTTGAGGTTGTGCAGATGGGCTCCTTTGATTATAACAAACTTTTTCGGATCGTAGTCCAAAATATTTTTCATAGCCTTTTAAAAGACGCACAATTTACAATTTTTAAATGTGAATTTTGGTATGTCCTAACATTGAAAAAACGTTTGTCTAAAGCAGAACGAAAAGTTGTTAAAAGGGACATAAATAGTGGGGTAAACATGCTAATATTAAAAAAAAATGTATCTTTGATTAAAATATAGTGCCTATAGCATAAAATTACTTTTAAACATCACGGAGTTTAACGGTTTAAAAGCCAAAGTAATTTATTATGCAAAAAAATCATCCTACACAACCTACCGATGCAGTATTAGTCAAAGATTACATCAACGGATCTGAGTTAGCTCTTGAGCGACTAATCAATAGACATCAATTACAGATTTTTAACTTCATCAATTCTAAGATAAATGATCGAGACACTTCCGAAGACATCTTTCAAGATACTTTTATTAAAGTCATTCGGACATTGAAGAATGGATTATACAACGAGGAAGGAAAATTTTTACCTTGGGTAATGCGAATAGCTCACAATCTTGTAATTGATCATTTTAGAAAAAGCAATCGGATACCAACCGTAGAGAATAATGATGAATTTGACATCTTTCAATTCATTTCTGATAGTGCTCCAAACGCTGAAAACATCCTTGTTCAAGAACAAGTTTTAAAAGATATTCAAAAGTTGGTCCAGGAATTACCTGAAGATCAAAAGGAAGTGTTAATAATGCGTCTTTATCGTGATATGAGTTTTAAAGAAATTGCAGAAAACACCAATGTTAGCATCAACACCGCGTTAGGAAGAATGCGTTATGCCATAATCAATTTAAGAAAATTGATAGAGGAACATAAAATTATTTTGGAAGCATAACAATTTTCCTGAATTTTTGCCGTTTAAATTACAATTAGAATTTTATGGCAAAAAACTACAATCAAAACAAAGCGGATATTACCGATCCTTTACCTCGAAAAATTGTAATCAAAAGGATTTTAGCTTTTTCAAATTCATACAAGTCAAGTAAGGAGGACAAAAATCACCTTAACTTGCTTAAGAATTAAAAGCTTTAAGTACTGATTTCCTTCCTATGGTTCTGGTAATGATGTCTTTATCCAGTTTCCATCCTCGTGCGGGAGAGTATTCCCTTCCATACCATATAATTTGTAAATGCAAATCGTTCCACAATTCTTTGGGAAATAACCGTTTTGCATCACGTTCTGTCTGAACAACATTTTTTCCATTTGTAAATCCCCAACGATACATCAATCTATGTATGTGTGTGTCTACAGGAAATGTAGGAATACCAAAGGCTTGCGCCATAACAACAGCTGCCGTTTTATGTCCTACGGCAGGTAAAGCTTCTAATTCCTCATATGTTTGGGGTACTTTTCCACCATGTTGCTCTAATAATATATGCGATAAACCATGAATTCCCTTGGATTTCATAGGCGAAAGACCCACAGGTTTGATAATATCTCGGATTTCCTCTACACTTAGTTTTATCATTTCCATGGGTGTTTTAGCTCTGGCAAAAAGGATCGGAGTAATCTGGTTAACTCGCACATCCGTACTTTGTGCAGAAAGGAGCACTGCAATCAAGAGGGTGTAGGGATCACTATGATCTAATGGAATTGGGATTTTAGGATAGAGTTCTTGTAATGTTTGAATCACATAGGTGACTTTTTCTTTTTTAGTCATTCTTTATTGTATTCTTAATTGCTTTTGTAATTTAGAAAAAAAAATACGTTATGACACCAATTCAAGTAGGAGACAAAGTGCCTCCTTTTTCAGTCTCTGATGATCGCGGAAACACACAATCACTAAGTGATTACACAGGTAAAAAATTAGTTGTTTTCTTTTATCCAAAAGCCAATACGCCCGGCTGTACGGCCGAGGCATGTGACTTAAGAGATCATTATAAAGAATTACAAGACGCTGGCTATTCCCTTTTAGGGGTTAGTGCCGATACGGAAAAGAGCCAGCGAAATTTTTCTGAAAAATTTGAATTCCCTTTCCCATTACTTGCTGATGTAAACAAAGAGGTTATCAATGCTTTTGGAGTTTGGGGTCCAAAACAATTTATGGGGAAAGAATACGATGGAATTCATCGGAAAACATTCATCATTGACGAAAATGGGATTGTAGAACGGGTGATCGATAAAGTAAAAACCAAAGAACACGCATCCCAAATATTAGAATCTATTTAATCCATTATTATAGCTTAGCAATTGCTTTTAAGAGTTTAGCAAGTTCCCCCGGTTGAGAAAAGTTAGGAGTATGGCTACTTTCCAAACTGTATGCTTTTTCAACTCTCCCTTCATACATAGCACGCTGTACTGCGATAGGAATGGTACGATCTTGTGTGCACTCAATATAGTATTTTGGTATTTTTCCAAAGTGTTCCTCTGTAACCTCTAATTGATAACTTAAAGGTGCTGCCGGTTCTGGAACTATATAGGGCTTTGCCTTATCGAAAGCCTCGACGGGAATATCGTGCGCGAAAGCATTTTGAATTTCTGCTTCTTTTACTAATGCATAAGTTTTATCTTCTGAAAGATAAAAGTTCTCAACTGCTTCTGATCCCTCAACACCTTGCACAGCAGAGAAAAATGAAGCCCCATTGGGAAGGAGAAAAGCAGTGAGGTAAACTAGTTTTTTTACCTTTTTAGGACGGAGTTCAGCTACGCGGCTAACTGTAATTCCATTAAAACTATGTCCAACTAAAATGACTGGTTTTTCTTGTTGATCCAATAAATCGATCAAATAATTAACATAGGTTTCCATAGTAATTTCTGAAGGAGGAGTCTTGTCATGACCATGGCCTGGGAGGTCAGGAATAAGGACATAATGCCCCGCTTCTTTTAAAGATTGGGCAACGCCTTCCCATTGCCATCCTCCTAACCAAGCTGAGTGTACCAAAACAAAAGAATCTTTTTCATCTTTTTTTTCAATGCTTTGAACGTTTTCTTTTTTAGTTTTTTCAGTTGTTTTACTTTGTTTACAATTGCTCTGTGTTAAGAGCAACATACCAAGTATTATTAAATAGGTTTTTTTCATGGTTTCAATTAGATTTGGTTGTCATCAAATTTCAAAAAAAAAGATTAGACCTTTTTTTTAAAGGGGTTGATTTAACGATTTTTTAGGATTAATTTCAAGATTTATTGCGGAGCAATTCTTCGTATAGATTTTTAATATAGAGATCACTAAAGCCATATATAGCCTCGCTTTTACAGAACTCCTGATAAATTTTTCTGAAGTTTTTGGTTTTTAATCGAGTCATGATTTCTAATAAACGTTCTTTAGGTCTTCCAATACTAGTTTCAGAAGGGAGACTTGCTATATAAGCTTCTGCTGCCTCTAGAATGAAGCTGTAATTATCTTTCAGTCCATGAGCGATTTCTCTAAGTTTACTGAAATCTTTTTTTTGATAGCTGTACCATAAATTTATGAAAGATTCGGGCTCTATTCTAACTCTATTTTGAAAACACTGCTCTAATTCTTCTGTATTTAAGTCGCCAAACCCAAAGGGAGTAAACATCGGAGGGCGAACTAAAAACAATTTTGATTCGGGATTATGCTCGGCAACAAGAGTTATGCAAAACCACAGATTTACCTGACAAAATAAATCATCTTCAAACCAAAAATTGATTTCTGCATTCTTTGGCAATCGCGTCATTAGATTAAATATAGCTTGAATATCTTTGGTATAGTCTCGTTTTACTAAGTGACCATACTGTGCATTTAAATACTTTTTTCGAGTTGTGTAAAAGGTCTTTAAATCAATTGCGTTAACGGGCCCTTCAACCAAACATTCTCGGCATACCAATTGTTTTCCTTTTAGACTCTTTGGAAATCGCTCTTGTAAGGCATCTCCATTGAGTATGTGAATGTGAAAAGGCATCTAAATTAAAGTAGTATAAATATGTAAGGATTAAAACTTAAAATAAAAATGAAGTTGTCCCTGATGAAAGATTATTCTTTAATCCCAAACATATGATTCTGTCTGATTAAATCAGAAATACCCTCTGGGAGGTGTTCTTCCCACTCGGATTCACCATCGCGTATTTGTTGTAAGATTTTTCTGCTAAAAATGTCTAAATAGTTTTCATCAAAATCAAAAATATCCACCACCTTTCCGTTGTACTTAAAGAATTTATAGAAATCTTTCATACGTGGGTGTAATTTGAGATTGGTGCTGTTGATAATGTTTCCCTTCTCGTCTCGCATTGGGTAGAGGTAAACTTTAAGATTGTTATAAAACATTTTCCCAAAAGCTTCAAGGATTCCTCCTCCTAGGTCTTGATAGTACTGTTCATCAAATATCTCAACAAAATTATTAACTCCCATACTCAGTCCCAACTGCTTTTTAGTGTACTGGGATAAATAGTCGACCAATTTATAATATTCTTTAAAGTTCGAAATCATTACAATATGCCCTAAAGAACAAAGTAATTTTGCTCGATCCATAAAATCTTTTTCATCAATTTCTCCTTGAGCACGTAAATTGGAAAG
>JALRDC010000151.1 GCA_023262245.1 Flavobacteriaceae bacterium | reverse complement strand
CGCAAACGTAACACTTTTAATTATGAGAAGCAAAGGTTACATCAAGTTTTTTATTAAAAAAACGCTACACTATAAAAGTATAACGTTTATATCATTATAAGTTGCTCCCCCTGCTTGACTTGAACCAAATGATATTCCAAGTGGAGAAAAAATAATCACCTTATTTGAGCTTGGGTGCTCTTTAATCGGTTTGAAAATTTCATTATCCCACATAGAAGGAACAAAATTATCCCACTATGTGGGATTAGGAAAATTATTACATTTTATAACTAACTGATAATCATTATATTTAGAAGAAAAAATCTCATCGGTTTGTTTCCAGTAACACCCACTTTCTCTTGGTTTTTCAGATATTTTACTAAGTTCTATTAGAAAATGGATTGGGAATTAAAAAGCATTTCTTATTTTAGAGGATAATCATAAATCAAAGAAAAAAAATAACCATGAATCAATTAATTTCTTTCCTTCTTGTAGGGCTTCTTTATTTTTCGTCAACCTTTGCTCAAAAAGAAGAGGTATTGCTTACCTACCCATCCGACTTGCCTTTTCAAACGGTTAATGATACAGAGTATTATCATTTAGAAGCCACCCTCATGATTCGAAAAATCCTATCGGATATTATTACAGTAATAGAAAAAAAAGAAAATAAGAACAGAGATGTGGAATTTACTATTTTGATTAAAAATAATTACGGAGCCGTATTGCCAATTAATTATTTGGTTGAAGCTACTCCCTATACTTCAGAAGTATCAAAAAATCTTTTTATGAAACGCTCCTACGATTGGATCAATTCAAGTTTTAGATCAAACATCCCCTATAAAGATGAATAGAATCTCGCTTTTCTAACGAAACGTTATGAATTAGCAAAAAATCTACTATATTTAATACATGAGTAAAAATCAATCTACCTATTGGAAGACCAATCTCAAGTATCTAGGAATATTACTCTCAATTTGGTTTACAGTATCTTTTCTCTTTGGAATTCTTCTTGCCGACACTTTAAATCAATTTTTCATTGCAGGTTTCCCTTTAGGCTTTTGGTTTGCTCACCAAGGGTCTATTTACACTTTTGTAATCTTAATTTTTGTTTATGTTTATTTGATGAACAAACTCGACAAAAAATTTGATGTCGATGAACTTTAAACTTCCTAAAAACAAATGAGCGCACAGATTTGGACTTACCTCTTAGTCGGATTGACATTTTTGATCTATATTTTAATTGCTATAGTAGCTCGAGCAGGTTCAACAAAAGAATTTTATGTAGCAGGGGGTGGAATAAACCCAATTGCTAATGGCATGGCTACCGCAGCCGATTGGATGTCTGCTGCCTCATTCTTATCCATGACGGGTCTAATCGCTTTTATGGGTTTTTCTGGAGGGCAGTATCTCATGGGATGGACTGGAGGATACGTACTTCTGGCACTTTTACTGGCTCCCTATCTAAGAAAATTTGGAAAGTTTACTGTACCTGATTTTATAGGAGAACGTTATTACTCAAAAAATGCCCGGCTTGTTGCACTAATATGTGCATTGTTTATTTCTTTTACTTATGTAGTTGGACAAATGAAAGGTGTTGGGGTTGCTTTTGCTCGCTTTCTGGATGTTCCTTTTGATACAGGAGTTTTAATAGGAATTGGAATTGTCTTTTTTTATGCAGTTTTGGGAGGGATGAAGGGAATAACCTATACTCAAGTGGCTCAATTTTGTGTACTTATTTTTGCTTTTACGGTACCTGCCATATTCATTTCTCTTCAAATGACAGGAAATCCAATCCCTCAAATCGGTTTTGGTTCCAAAGGAACAGACGGTGTTTATTTATTAGAAAAACTCAATCAGTTGTCTGTTGATCTAGGTTTTGATGCTTACACTACGGTAAATAAAGAAAACTTAATAAATATGTTCTTTATCACAGGTGCATTAATGTTTGGAACAGCAGGTTTACCTCATGTTATCGTCCGCTTTTTTACAGTTCCTCGAGTAAAGGATGCTAGAATTTCTGCAGGTTGGGCGCTTTTGTTTATTGCAATTCTTTACACAACTGCTCCCGCTGTTGCCGTATTTGCACGAACCAATTTGATCAATACGCTATCTGATACTCCCTATACAGAAACCCCTAGTTGGTTTTCAAACTGGGAACGTACAGGCCTTTTAACATTTGATGATAAAAACGGCGATGGTAAAATTCAATACGTAGCAGATGCAACTTTAAACGAATTAAAAGTGGATCAAGACATCATTGTTCTGGCAAATCCAGAAATTGCAAATCTTCCCCCATGGGTTATAGGTTTGGTAGTAGCGGGTGGATTAGCCGCGGCCCTTTCCACTGCTGCAGGTTTATTGTTAGTCATCTCAACATCCATTTCACATGATCTATTAAAAAACTATTTGAGACCCAATATTAGTGAAAAAGGAGAACTATATGCTGCGAGAATTGCAATCGCGGTAGCGGTAGTTGCTGCTGGATTGGCAGGACTAAACCCTCCAGGTTTTGTCGCACAAGTTGTAGCTTTAGCATTTGGATTGGCCGCTTCCTCATTTTTTCCAGCCATAATTTTGGGAATTTTTGATAAACGGATGAATCGTGAAGGAGCTATTTCTGGTATGATCGTTGGTATCATTTTTACTACTTCATACATCATTTATTTCAAGCCTCAATTAGGAGGTTCTGGATTGCCAGAAGATTTTTGGTGGGGAATTTCTCCAGAAGGTATCGGTACTTTAGGGATGTTTTTTAACTTTATAGTAGCAATTTTTGTATCACGTTTGACCGCTGCCCCACCAGTTGAAGTCCAGAAACTGACAGAGCGAATTCGAACCCCGAGAGGTTCAGCAGCACCGGATGCTTCTTTGCACTAGTCATGATTAAAATAAAGCCAAATGAATCATAAAATACAATCACTTTCAGGATATATCCATGAATATCAAAAAAGTATTCATCAACCCGAAAAATTTTGGAGTAGAATTGCAGAGTCATTCTATTGGCAAAAGCCTTGGGATAAGGTTCTTTCTTGGGATTTTGAAGGCCCAGAGGTAAAATGGTTTGAAAATGGAAAACTAAACATAACTGAAAATATTTTTGAACGCCATCTGTTTACTCACGGAGATAAGACAGCGATCATATGGGAACCAAACGATCCTAAGGAGGCCCCCTTGCATATTTCCTATCGTGAGCTGTTTGAAAAGACCTGTCAATTTTCCAATGCTATGGAGGCGCAAGGGATACAAAAAGGAGATCGTGTTATTATTTATATGCCCATGATTCCCGAAGCCGCAATTGCTATGTTGGCTTGTGCCAGAATTGGTGCTATACATTCAGTAGTTTTTGCAGGATTTTCTTCCTCCGCTTTAGCCGATCGAATCAACGATTGCCAAGCCAAAATGGTACTGACTTCCGATGGAAATTTTAGAGGAGCGAAAAATATAGCTGTAAAAGCAGTAGTTGACGAAGCTTTAGAAAAAACAAACGCTGTTGAAAAAGTTATTGTTTGTCAACGCACTCATACTGAAGTAAATATGAAAAGCGGTAGAGATTTTTGGTGGCACGAGGTGGTTAAGGGGCAAAGTGCACAACACAAGGCAGCAACTTTAGATTCTGAAGATTTACTTTTTATACTTTATACCTCTGGTTCTACAGGAAAACCCAAGGGTGTTGTTCATACAACCGGGGGGTTTATGGTATATTCCCAATATTCTTTTTTAAATGTTTTCCAATATGAACAAAATGATATTTATTGGTGTACCGCAGATATTGGTTGGATTACAGGTCATTCTTATATCATCTATGGACCTTTATTGAGTGGTGCTACAACTTTGATGTTTGAAGGGGTACCCACTTATCCTCATCCGGGTCGTTTCTGGGAGATTGTAGATAAATATAAGGTTAACCAATTTTATACCGCGCCCACAGCTATCCGTGCACTACAAGCCTATGGTTTAGAACCTTTAGAGCCCTATAATTTGGAATCTTTAAGAGTTATTGGATCTGTAGGTGAGCCAATTAACGAAGAAGCCTGGCATTGGTACCACGACCACATTGGTAAGGGAAATTGCCCCCTAGTAGATACTTGGTGGCAAACAGAAACTGGGGGTATTATGATTTCACCTTTGGCAGGGATTACACCCAATAAACCCGCGCATGCTTCGTTACCGCTTCCAGGAGTACAACCTATTATTGTAGATGCTGATGGGAAAGAACTTGTTGGGAATAATGTTGAAGGAAATCTATGTATCAAATTCCCATGGCCTTCAATGATTCGAACTACTTATGGAGATCATAAACGCTGTAAGGACACTTATTTCTCCACTTATCCAGGAATGTATTTTACCGGCGATGGTGCCAAACGAGACCATGATGGTTATTTGCGAATTTTAGGACGTGTAGATGATGTAATGAATGTATCTGGGCACCGCATGGGTACAGCCGAGGTAGAAAATGCCATTAATGAACATCCTAAGGTTATTGAATCGGCCGTAGTGGGATATCCACATGATATCAAAGGACAAGGAATATATGCCTATGTTATTTGTGATATGGAAGGAAGAACCGCTTCTGGATTGATTGATGAAATCAAAGAGACCGTGCGTAAGATTATAGGTCCCATTGCAAAACCCGATCAAGTTCAAATTGTTTCCGGTTTGCCCAAAACGCGCTCTGGAAAAATCATGAGACGGATTTTAAGAAAAGTGGCTAGTGGTGATATTTCCAATTTAGGAGATACTTCCACCCTACTAAATCCTGAAGTAGTAGAGGAAATTATAAAAGGCGCTAAATCTTAATTACTTTACATTTCCGAACAGTACTCCTCCCCAAGATCAAAATTCTCATAGGTTGCTTTTGAGACCATTCCTTGTCGTACTCCATTGTCTGGAAGGTCAGGTTGATTGGGATTGTTGTAATAGTTAATGTAATCATCTGTTTGTAAGACAAAGTAAAAAATTTGATCTCTTTCTACTTTCTGAATGATGATTCCACAACGTTCGTCACTTTGATTACAATTAAAAAAAGACAGCATTAATACAAGAAAAAATATTTTTTTTGACATACTATTTCGATTTCAAAAATGGAATTAAGTCTTCTAGTTGCATAGAGCGAGACCCCTTAATCAAAACAGACTCAAAGTTAAATTCTCGTGATTTAAAGTGCTGGATAAAGTCGGTTAGGGTTTTGAATTTTGAAAGAGAGGGATGTTCAATTTGGGTCTTGGAATAATTTGTTCCAATAGCAAAAATAGTTTCAATATTTAAATCCAAACAAAGTTGAAGTATGTTTTCATGCTCCTTTTGACTTTGAGTTCCCAATTCAAACATATCGCCTAAGATTACTGCTTTGTTTTTATTTGGTTTTTGTTCAAAAGCTTTAAGTGCGACTTCCATGCTGCTGGGATTGGCATTGTAGGCATCAAGAATGATCTGAGTCTTATTAATCTTTAATTGTTGTGAACGGTTGTTGTCAGATTGATAAGCTTTGATGGCTTCTTGTATTTGTTTTAAAGGCACTTCAAATAGCTTACCGAAGGCTATAGCTGCTGCAAGATTAGTCAAATTGTAAGCTCCGTGTAATGGACTCTTAAAGATTCTCTCTTCAAAAGCCAATTCAAGTCCATCCTTATCAATAGTTACAGGTTTGATTTGGATCTCATGTGCATCCTGAGTACCAAATTTTACGACCTTGAAATTCTTGGTTAATTCAACTTGCTTTGGATCATCACCATTAACCAGTATTTGTCCTTGATTCTTAATTAAATATTGATACAATTCCGATTTTCCTTCTATTACCCCTTGTTCGCTTCCGAAGCCTTCTAAATGTGCTTTTCCAAAGTTTGTGATATATCCCCAATTGGGTTGAGCAATTTCACACAAGTGATTAATTTCTTTTTTGTGATTTGCTCCCATTTCTATTAGTGCAAGCTGATGATTTTTTTTTAGTTGCAGGAGTGTCAAAGGGACGCCTATATGGTTATTGAGATTTCCGTGGGTGGCAAGCAACTCATATTTTTTAGAAAGTACCGCTCGGATTAACTCCTTTGTAGTTGTTTTCCCATTACTTCCTGTTAAAGCAATAATGGGCGTATTCAATTTTTGCCTGTGATGGGAAGCCAAATATTGAAGTGAAGCCAAGGTATTTTCAACCTTAATCAGTTGTTTGTTCTCTTTAATAGTTGAGATTTGATCTACTACTACAAAAGAAGCTCCTGCATCAAGCGCTTTTTCTGCGAACTCATTTCCATTAAAATTCGGTCCGTGAAGTGCAAAAAAAAGTTGCCCCTTTTTTAAGGTTCTTGTGTCTGTGCAAACACCAGAGGATTTTTGAAATGCAGAGTAAAGTTTTTCTATCTTCATAGGTAAAAAAAAAGCATCTTATTTTAAGATGCTTGATTCTTTTATGTTAACCGCGTCTTTTGTGGCGGGCACTTTTCTTGACCTTACTTTTAGATCCTAAACGGGACATTGCACATCTGAATCCAATATAATCGGTGGCAATGTATTGAGGTAGATACCTTCTTTGAGCGGGATCCAGCCAATAAGCTCTATCTTTCCATGATCCCCCTTTGTAAACCCGAACTTCATCTGTGATTAGGGTGGTTCTATTTGGATTGGTATCGTATTCTCTCACAAGTTCTCCATCGGCATTTAAACTGACTTTAGGAGGGGTAGGAGCATCGTACATTATTGTGGTTTCAGGTTTTTGATTCAATTCTGGATCAGGTTTTCCAGCAGAGAAGTTTCTTGATGACTCAGTATCTCCGTCTCTAAAATTACGGTTGTCACTTTCAGAAAAGTTTTGACGTAAAAAAGTTTCATTTTCATCAATCGGAACTTCTGCAAGTTCACCTGGGAGTCTTTTGAGCAATACTTTACCGTTGGGTAGTGTGTCAAAAACCAATTGATCCGCCGCAATAATTTCTGATTTTCCATCTTCACCAATAACTGTTTTGGTGTATACATTACCTCTGTAGTAATTAAAGTCATTTGCTTCATCGTCAACAATAGGACGATATACGTCAGAGACCCATTCAGCTACATTACCTGCCATGTCATATACGCCAAAGTCATTAGGTGGGTATTGTTTTACTTGAATCGTAATATCAGCACCATCATCGGACCATCCTGCTATTCCACCATAATCACCTTTCCCTAGTTTAAAGTTAGCCAGTTGATCTCCTTCTGTTCGGCGATCACTAGATCGGGTGTATTCTCCAGACCAAGGGTATTTTTTCTTTCCTCTATAGTTGTTGTATTCACGATCACCTACTAAGGCAAGTGCTGCATATTCCCATTCGGTTTCAGTGGGAAGGCGGTAAGAAGGAAGTAGAATCCCTTTTTCTACCCCTGCATATACTTTTACGATAGAGTCACCTCTTTTTTCTTCTGCTTTTTTTCCAGCAAGACTGTCCATCTTATTTCCATATGCTGTTTCAGGTCGTTTCAAATAAGCCTGAGTGTTGAAAGTACTGTTAGTCTCAACCTCGTTGTAGCGCACATCTTTTTGAATGTAAGCTTCTCTTTCAAGGATGAATTCATTAACTCGGTCTGTTCTCCATTCTGCATACTGAACTGCTTGAAGCCAATTTACACCCACTACAGGGTACTCCGCATATGCTGGGTGACGTAAATAATTTGAGGTTAATTCTTCAACATACCCTAGTTGATTTCTCCATACAAGGGTGTCAGGCAATGCGCCTTCGTAAATTTGTCTATAACGAAGCTCTTGAGTTGGAAATACATACTCTAACCAATCGAGGTATTCCATGTACATTAAGTTGGTTACTTCCGTTTCGTCAATGTAGAAAGACATTACGTGCTGCTTGTTAGGGGTGTTGTTCCAATCATGCATTACATCGTCTTGAACTTGTCCCTTTGTAAAAGTTCCTCCTTCTACGAATACTAAACCAGGACCTGTTTCTTGATCGTCAAACTCTATGTTGTATTGAAACCCACCTTTTTTGGAGTTTATGTCCCATCCTGTACCGCGTGAAGTGTTACCTCCACCACAGCCTATTAAGAAAAGCATTCCGAGGCAGGCGATTGAGAATTGTTTTAAATTACTCACTTTCATATAGTTCGTTATTAATTCTAAAACATATGCAATATACAAATAATCGGTTTTAGCTGTAATTGCAAACTTAATTTAATTCTTTTTGTATTAGCTAAACGCCCATTTTGTTAAAATATTGCTTTCAGTCTTTAAAACTCACAAATATTATTTATAGCAATACAAGATTTACTGATTATTTACGTTAAAAGTGTTAGATAAACAAACTATGAGATCGCATTACTTTTTGATATTTTGTTTCACTTCAAGTGTGTTTTTTTCTTTTGGACAAAACTCCAATCGGGTTATCACAACTGGTGTTCCGTTTTTGTTAATCACCTCCGATGCTCGAGCAGCAGGAATGGGAGAGTTGGGTGTTGCTACCTCTGCAGACAGTTATTCTCAACAGTGGAATCCTGCTAAGTACGCTTTTTCATCAAGTGAAAAGGGTATCGGCTTAAGTTATACGCCCTACTTGAGTAAGTTGGTAGATGATATCTTTTTAGGAAATGTCACTTTCTTTAAAAAAGTGGATGATCGAAGTTCTTGGGCCACGAGTTTGCGCTATTTTAGTTTGGGAGACATACAATTTAACGAATTAATTGGGGGTAATATAGTAGATCAGGGTTTGGAGCGACCTGCAGAACTTACCTTAGATCTCTCTTACGCTCTCAAACTAAGTAATCTTTTTTCCATGGCTGTAGCAGGAAGATTCATTTATTCTGATTTAAAAATTGCTATGGATGCGGATACTTCTTCGGCCAGTTCTTTAGGCGTGGACATCGCAGCGTATTACCAAAGTGAAGCATTTGATTTTAAAAGTAACACGGCTGTTTTTAGATCTGGAATTAATATTTCCAATATTGGACCAAGACTGAGCTATGATTCTGGAGCACAAAAAAGCTTTATTCCTACCAATCTCAGAATTGGATCAGGAGTGGATGTATTTTTTAAAGACAATAACAGTCTTGGCTTCTACACAGAATTTAACAAACTTTTAGTTCCAACTCCAATTGCTGTTTATGATGATAGTCAAAACTTCTTGGGTTACCGACAACCGGACATTGACTTTATCAATGGGATTTTCACTTCTTTTTCTGATGCCCCTGATGGTTTATCTGAGGAGTTAAGTGAAATTACGGTAGCATTTGGCTTGGAATATCTTTTTCAAGATACCTTTTCAATACGTACGGGATATTTTAATGAGAGTCAAGACAAAGGGTCACGTCGTTATTTAACCATGGGAGCAGGGTTCAATTTAAAAGCTATCGATATTGATCTTTCCTATTTATTTTCTACCTCCCGGGTGAGAAACCCTTTAGAAAACACCATTCGATTTTCCCTCTCCCTCAGTTTAGATCAATCTCCAGTTCAGCCAGACATAGAGGTAGTTTCAGACGACAGTTTGTAAAAACGATCTAAATAATTTAGGTCAAAACGTTATAGAAATTAGGAGATAAATGAGTAATTTTGCTCACCACAATTGGAAATGAGTATTAGGATTTTATGAAGAAAATAACAAAGCAAACTTATTTAGATTGGTATGAGAACATGCTCTTTTGGAGAAAGTTTGAAGACAAGCTAGCCGCAGTTTATATCCAACAAAAAGTCAGAGGTTTTTTACATCTGTATAACGGGCAAGAAGCGGTGCTTGCAGGTTCCCTCCATGCTATGGAAATCGGTAAAGATCGTATGATTACTGCTTATAGAAATCATGTTCAGCCAATAGGCATGGGAGTAGATCCTAAACGCGTTATGGCAGAATTATACGGAAAGGCTACCGGAACTTCACAAGGATTAGGCGGATCCATGCACATATTTTCTAAAGAACATAAATTTCATGGAGGTCATGGAATAGTAGGTGGTCAAATCCCGTTAGGAGCAGGAATGGCATTTGGAGATAAATATTTTGAGCGTGACAATGTTACGCTCTGTTTTATGGGGGATGGTGCAGTACGTCAAGGATCCCTTCACGAAACTTTAAACCTTGCTACACTTTGGCAACTACCGGTTGTGTTTATTGTGGAAAACAATGGCTATGCCATGGGAACATCAGTTGCACGTACAGCATCACACCAAGATATCTGGAAACTTGGATTGGGCTATGACATGCCCTGCGAACCCTGTGACGGAATGGATCCAGTAGCAGTGGCTAAAACAATGGATAAGGCTATCGCTTTAGCAAGAAAAGGGGGCGGGCCCTCGTTTATTGAGATGAAAACCTACCGTTATCGCGGTCACTCTATGTCTGATGCGCAACACTATCGAACCAAGGAGGAGGTAGAAGAATACAGAAAAATTGACCCCATCACCCAAGTCAAAGAAATCATCCTATCAAAAAAATATGCTACTCAAAAGCAACTAGATGAAATAGATGCTTCTGTCAAACAACGCGTAAGTGAGTGTGAAAAGTTTGCAGAATCTTCTCCTTATCCTGAAAAAAGCTTGATGTATGACGCAGTTTATGAGCAAGAAGATTATCCATTTATAAAACACAAATTGTAAAAAATGGCTGAAATTATTAACATGCCGAGGTTGAGTGATACCATGGAAGAGGGAACCGTTGCCAAGTGGTTCAAGAAAGTGGGAGATCAAATTAGTGAAGGCGATATCTTGGCCGAGATTGAAACGGACAAAGCAACGATGGAATTTGAGTCCTTTAATGAAGGAGAGTTACTTCATATAGGGATTCAAGAAGGAGGAACCGCCCCTGTGGATACTCTCCTAGCCATAATAGGTCAAAAAGGTGAAGACATTTCTAATTTGTTAAACAAGGGTGAAGTTCAAAAGCCAGAAACTAAAGAAGAATCGGATTCAGCTATTTCAGAGAGTACAAAAGAGGTAGAAGCTTCAGTGATGCCTTCAGGAGCAGAAATCATCACCATGCCCCGTTTAAGTGACACCATGGAAGAGGGAACTGTTGCTAAATGGAACAAAAAAGTTGGCGATAAAGTTAACGAAGGGGATATTCTTGCTGAAATAGAAACGGACAAAGCAACAATGGAATTTGAATCCTTTTATCAAGGAGAATTATTACATATCGGCTTGCAAGAAGGCGAATCTGCCCCTGTAGATAGTGTTCTTGCTGTAATTGGTGAATCTGGTACCGATATAAATGCCGTCTTAGCGGCATTATCAAGTTCTGCGACGACTACTCCGCAAAAAGAAGTTCCAAATGAAGTTGAAGAAAAAACAATAGTTCAAAAGGAAATCGTTCCGGAAACTAAAACGGCATCACCTACCCCAGCACCAGTTATTTCAAATGGAAGGATTATTGCTTCACCTTTAGCCAAGAAATTGGCTGCGGAAAAAGGAATTGACTTAAGTCATGTTCAAGGTACTGGAGACCTTGGAAGGATTATAAAAAGAGATATTGATAACTATCAGCCACTAGCCGGTGGGATAACCAAACCCTTTAGTCCCAGAGGAACGGAGTCTGTTACTGAAATTGCGAACTCGCAAATGCGTAAAACCATAGCAAAGCGTTTATCAGCATCAAAATTTTCAGCTCCTCATTATTACTTGGGAGTGGAATTTGATATGGACCATGCTATTGCATTTAGAAATCAATACAATTCAATCCCTGAAACAAAAATTTCTTTTAATGATATTGTTGTAAAAGCTTCAGCACTTGCTTTAAAACAGCATCCTCAGGTAAATGCAAAGTGGGAGGATCAACAAATTACCCAACACCACCATGTTCATATAGGTGTAGCAGTAGCTGTAGAAGATGGACTTGTAGTTCCAGTTGTAAAGTTTACTGATGAACAAAGCCTCCCTCAAATTGGTGCGGCTGTTAAGGATTACGCTGTTCGAGCCCGGGACAAAAAACTCAAGCCAGAAGAAATGGATGGGAGTACCTTTACCATATCCAACTTAGGAATGTTTGGAATTCAAGAGTTTACTTCTATTATCAATCAGCCTAACGGAGCTATTTTATCTGTGGGAGCTATTATTCAAAAACCTGTTGTAAAGGAAGGACAAATTGTCGTAGGGAATACGATGAAATTAACACTTGCCTGTGACCACCGCGTGGTTGATGGAGCGACAGGTGCACAGTTTTTGCAGACCCTTAGAACATTCGTAGAAAATCCTTTGACTATGGTACTTTAAAAAAAGGTCCTTGGATTTTTACGTATCTTTAATACATGACTAAGACAATTGTAGTAACTGGGGCCAGTAGAGGCATAGGCCGCGCACTGGTTCATCAAGCAGCTCTTGAGGGGCACCAGGTTTACGCTCTTTCTAGGAACATTGAGACCCTACAAGAAACCGATTTCGTTCATCCTATATCGGTTGATCTTTCAAACAATTTGGCACTTGGTAATTTTGCAGTAAATATTAAAAAGAAAAACATTGTAATAGATGCATTGGTCAATAATGCAGGAGCATTTTTAAACAAAGCTTTTATAGAGACTAGCAAAGAAGAATTTGAAGCAATTTATCAAGTCAATCTTTTTGGACTGGCCTCTATAACCCGACAATTATTGCCCCTGATTAATCCCAAAGGCCATGTTTTAAACATTAGCAGTATGGGAGGAGTAGCCGGAAGTTTAAAATTTCCCGGATTGGCAGCTTATAGTAGTAGTAAAGGAGCTGTAAATATACTTACCGAACTTTTGGCTGAAGAATATAAAGAGAAAGGTCCTGCATTCAATGCATTAGCCTTAGGAGCTGTACAAACAGAAATGTTAGAAGAAGCTTTTCCTGGACTTAAAGCTCCACTTTCTGCAGACGAAATGGCTGCTTATGTATTACAATTTGCTTTAGGAGGACAAAAGTTTTATAACGGAAAAATTTTACCTGTCTCTTCCTCAACACCTTAAAAAGGCAATGGACCAACTTTTATCCTTGATCCCGGAAGCTGCGGTTGACCATATGCAAAACCTTTTAAGTCAATCTAACCTAACTATAAAGATTACTAAAAAAAGATTAACCAAGCACGGTGATTATAGAAGGAGGGTAGATGGGAGCTCAATGATAACGCTAAATGCAACTTCCAATCCTTATCGTTTTTTAATTACACTGCTTCACGAATTAGCCCATTTTAAAGTTGCTGAAAACCATAACTATCGAGTAAAACCTCATGGAATAGAATGGAAGAATGCATATCGGGAAATCATCCTTCCCTATTTAAATCCTAAAATTTTTCCCAATCCTTTATGCACTTTACTGGCTCAGCATATGAAAAACCCAAAGGCCAGTACAGATCGGGATTTTAATTTGGTTATGGCTTTAAGAAAATATGATGTCCAAACAGAGAAGGTAGCCTTGTTTGAGCTTGAAGAAGGACAACTTTTTTATTTAGACAATGGAAGAACATTTGTAAAGATGAAAAAACGAAGAACACGTTTAGAATGCAAGGAAGTTGAAAGTGGAAGATTATACCTTTTTAGCCCGCATGCAGAAGTTTCAATTCCTCCCACAAATCCCTAATCTTTTAAATAAACCTCTCTTACCTTTTTAAAGAGTTCTGAAGAGTATACAAAATTAGTAACGGCTTCATTATCTGTATCGAAAATCTCTTCTTTGGTTCCTTCCCAAGCTTTTTTTCCATGTTTTAGAAAGACAATTTTTTCACCAATTTCCATTACCGAATTCATATCATGTGTATTGATGACCGTAGTAATGTTGTATTCTTCAGTAATTTCTTTGATTAAATTATCTATTAAAATTGCTGTTTTGGGATCAAGACCAGAATTGGGTTCATCACAAAATAAATATTTTGGATTCATTACAATCGCCCTTGCAATAGCAACTCTTTTTTTCATTCCTCCAGAAATTTCATCGGGAAATTTTTCATTGGCATTAATAAGGTTCACTCTTTTAATTACTTGATTTGCACGCGCTCTAATTTCTTCGTTATCTTTTTTGGTAAACATTTGCATAGGAAACATAATGTTTTCTTCTACAGTCATGGAGTCGAAAAGTGCACTTCCTTGAAAGACCATTCCAATTTCTTGACGAAGTATGGAGCGATCCTTATTTGTCATCTCATCTAAAGCCTTATTTTCAAACTTTATACGACCCGAGTCAGTTTCAAAGAGACCCAATAAACATTTCAAAAAAACGGTTTTTCCCGAACCACTTTGACCTATAATTAAATTGGTTTTACCCTTCTCAAAAACGGTAGAGATTCCTTTTAGTACAGGAGTACCTTCAAAAGATTTGCTGATGTTTTCTACGTGTATCAATTAGGTAAGTAAAAGTTGAGTTATTAGATAATTTAGTAAGATAATCACTACACTGGTCCAAACAAAAGATACCGTACTTGCCTTGCCTACCTCTAAAGCACCACCAGTCATATAATAACCGTGGTAGGAGGGTATAGTAGCAAGGATAAATGAAAAAAATGCTGTCTTGATAAATGCGTAAGTGACATGAAAGGGAATAAAATCTAATTGAATCCCTTCAATAAATTCGCTGCTGGATGAAAACCCACCGTATACGCATGCAATATATCCTCCAAAAACTCCTAAAAACATAGATAAACAAATAATTAAAGGGTAAAGGGAAAGGGCTACAATTTTTGGAAAAATAAGATAATTATAAGTATTGATGCCCATTACCTCTAAAGCGTCTATTTGTTCGGTAACCCGCATGGTTCCAATACTAGATGTAATATAAGAACCTACCTTTCCAGCCATGATTACTGAAATAAAAGTAGGTGCAAATTCTAAGATGACAGATTGGCGCGTAGCAAAACCGATCAAATTTTTTGGGAGTAAAGGGTTTTCTAAGTTTAATGCTGTTTGAATTGAAACCACACCACCTACGAAAAAAGAGATGAATGCAACAATACCTAAAGACCCTATTACCAGCGTGTCAATATCTTTTAGAATGAGTTGTTTTAAAATTCTCCACTTGGTGAATTTACCAAACACACTTTGGAGCATTAAGAAGTATTTACCGATGTTTGATAGGAATTTCATACCCTTTCAAAGTTAGCAATTTTAACGAAAATGAATTTGTTTTTGAAGATAGAATTTGAGATAAATAAAATCAAATTCTGTAGGTTATGGCATTGATATTCATGCCGGCTCCTACAGATGCAAAAATGATAAGATCTCCTTTGGCTAATTTGTGACCGCCATAATTTTGTTTTCTAACAAGGTCAAATAATGTTGGAACTGTAGCTACAGAACTGTTACCAAACTCTTGTATGTTCATCGGAAGAATACCTTCGGGCATTGGTTTTTTGTAGAGGCGATACAAGCGTTTAATAATGGCGTCATCCATCTTTAAATTGGCTTGATGAATAAATATTTTTTTAACTTCATCGATACCTGCTCCAGAAGCATCCAGACAATTTTGGATGGCTAAGGGTACTTTGTTTAGTGCAAATTCATAAACCTTTCTGCCGAACATCTTTATGTATTTAGTGCCCTTTCCACTCTCATTCGAAGGGCCGTAAAAAATAAAATCAGCTTCTCCATTGGCAGTATAGGTAACAGTTTTATGCGCTAGAATGCCACCTTTTTCTTTAGTTGATTCTATTAAAGTTGCTCCAGCACCATCAGCATAGATCATCGAGTCCCTATCGCTATGATCCAAAACCCTAGAGAGAGAATCAGCACCTAGAACAAGACATTTTTTTGCCATCCCAGCTTTAATGAATGCACATGCCTGTATGACTCCTTCGACCCATCCCGGGCAACCAAAAAGAACATCGTAGGCGACACAATTTGGATTTTGAATACCAAGACCTGCTTTGACTTTAGACGCAAGACTAGGTAGGGTATTGACTTGATTCGAATTTAATGCAATATCTCCAACATTATGAGCTACAATGATATAATCTATTGTTTCTCTATCAGTTTTTGCATCAGCTATTGTTTTTTCTCCAGCCTCAATAGCTATATCTGCTACCGTTTGATTTTCTTTTATATACCTACGTTGTTCTATGCCAGTGATGGCTTTGAATTTCTCGATGATGACTTCGTTGGGACTGTCAATGAGACTGCCACTAGCATCGTAAAATGTGTGATTGGAAAAGGCTGAATTGAGTTCCGCTTTCTCAGGTATGCTACTTCCGCTACCGGTTATTTTAATATTCATAATGGGATTCCAAAATTACTTTTAATAATGAATTACCCTATTTGAAACCACAAAAGTGCTACGAAGCCTAAACCCTAAAAAAAGGATAAAATTGAATAATTAAATAAATATATATTAATGAATATCAATTATTTACATAAGATTCAATGGGATTACAACTACAAATCAAATTACGATCTCCATAGGCTTCATCCACCCTTCTTACACTGGGCCAAAATTTATTTTCCGATACAAATTCCAAAGGAAAAGCAGCTTTCTGTCTCGAGTAAGGAAAATCCCATTGATCTGATGTAATCATTTCTAAGGTATGAGGAGCGTTTTTTAGTAAGGAATGATCGTTTATATTTTCAGAGGCAATCTCCATGCGAATGGAAATCATAGCATCACAAAAGCGATCCATTTCTGCACAATTTTCACTCTCTGTTGGTTCTATCATCATTGTCCCTGCTACAGGGAAGGATACTGTAGGAGCGTGAAAGCCATAATCCATTAATCGTTTTGCTATATCGACTACTTCTATTCCTTGCTCTTTAAAAGGTCTACAGTCAATAATTAATTCGTGTGCCGCTCTTCCATATTCACCAGTGTAAAGAATATCGTAAGCACCTTCAAGTCGTTTTTGAATATAGTTGGCATTTAAAATTGCAATTTCGGTTGCTTTTTGAAGGCCATAACTCCCCAACATTTTTATGTAACCATAAGAGATTAAACAAGCCAAGGCAGAACCAAAAGGAGCACCAGAAATGGAGGTAATGGCATGGATTCCTCCTGTTTCTATTACAGGATTTCCAGGTAAGAAAGCAGCTAGATGTGCAGCCACACAAATAGGTCCTACTCCTGGTCCACCTCCACCGTGTGGTATAGCAAAAGTTTTGTGGAGGTTTAGGTGGCACACATCTGCACCAATGGCAGCTGGACTTGTCAAACCGACTTGAGCATTCATATTGGCTCCGTCCATATATACCTGTCCTCCACAATCGTGTATGAGTTGCGTTATTTCTTTGATTTTTACTTCAAAAACACCGTGAGTACTGGGATATGTGATCATTAATGCCGCCAGTTGGTCTTTGTGTTGCAAGGCTTTTTGATGAAGATCATCCCAGTCAATGTTGCCTTTGGCGTCTGTCCCCGTTACAACTACTTTCATTCCTGCCATTACTGCTGAAGCTGGATTTGTCCCGTGTGCTGAGGCAGGGATCAAACAAATATTGCGATCAGTCTCTCCGTTGTGTTCATGATAGGCTCTAATTACCATTAGACCTGCATATTCTCCTTGAGCTCCAGAGTTGGGTTGTAAGGAGGATGCTGCAAAACCAGTGACCTCATTGAGTTGTTCTACAAGCGAAGTAAGCATTTTTTGATATCCTAAAACTTGTTCTTTTGGAACGAATGGATGTAAGCTACCCCAATTGGGATCGCTAAGAGGCAGCATTTCGGACGCTGCATTCAATTTCATGGTACAAGAACCTAAAGAAATCATGGAGTGATTTAAAGCTAAGTCTTTTCGCTCCAAGGATTTTATATAACGCATTAAAGCAGTCTCAGAATGATAAGAATTAAATACGCTATGCTTTAGGTAGGGAGTTTCTCTAATAAGATTTTTTGGAAGGCAATGTTGGATGTGACCATCCGTTTTAATAGCCAACTTATTCAAAGATTTTTCAAAAACTGCAACGATCTGATCCATTTCCTCTTCGGAAGTAGTTTCATTTAGTGAGATGCATACCGTATTTGAATCTGGATAGTAAAAATTTATTTCATTGGATTCTGCAATGGGTTTAATTTTATTAGCATCGACTTCAATTTGGAGAGTGTCAAAGAAAAATTGATTTTTTTGAACGTAACCTAAACTGCTGATTTTGTTATTTAGAGCTACTGTTTTTTGGTGAATATTCTCTGCAATGTAACGCAATCCTTTTGGGCCGTGGTAAACAGCATACATTCCTGCCATAACAGCAAGAAGTACTTGAGCAGTACATATGTTAGAGGTAGCTCTGTCTCTTTTGATGTGTTGCTCCCGAGTTTGTAATGCCATCCGCAAGGCTGGATTATCGTTTAAATCTTTTGTTTGGCCAATAATTCTTCCTGGAATATTTCTTTTGTAATGCTCTTTAGTGGCAAAAAAGGCTGCATGTGGACCTCCGTACCCTAATGGAATTCCAAATCTTTGAGTAGTCCCAACAACAACATCAGCACCAAACTTACCTGGACTTTCTAAAAGTACCAAACTCATAATATCTGCTGAAACTACGGAACAAACACCGTGACTTTGAGCAGTTTCTATCCATTCTTTTAAGTTGGGAACACTTCCTTTTTTGCCTGGATACTGAAACAGTGCTCCAAAGAAGTTATTACCATAGGAAGCTTGATCGGGTTTTCCGGTAATGATTTCTATTCCCAAGGGAGTTGAACGGGTTTGAAGCAATGAAAGGGTTTGTGGGAGAACGTTTTCATCAACAAAAAACTGATAAGCCTGATTCTTTTTTTGTTCTTTAGTTCTAGCGCCAAAAAGCATGGTCATAGCCTCTGCGGCTGCAGTACTTTCATCGAGTAAGGACGCGTTAGCTAACTCCATTCCAGTCAAATCGCAGACCATCGTTTGAAAGTTAAACAACGCTTCTAGCCTTCCTTGTGCAATTTCCGCTTGATATGGAGTATAGGCAGTATACCATCCTGGATTTTCTAGTATGTTTCTTTGTATTACAGCCGGGGTCACTGCTTGATGATAACCAAGACCTATGAAGGTTTTAAAGATTTTATTTTCCTTTCCTAAAGCATGAATGTGTTTTGAAAAGGCATATTCGCTGATCCCTTTGGGTAAATCTAGCGGTTTTTTTAATCGAATGGATTCGGGGATTGTTTCTTGGAGTAATTGCTCTAATGAAGACACTCCGATTTTCTCCAACATTTTCTTAATTTCTCCTTCATTAGGTCCCAAATGTCTACCTAAAAACAAATCCGTTTTCATAATTCATTTTTTTTAAGGTATAAAAATACGTTTTCCTACTGATTTTTTTTACAGCTTAATTTTGAATTAAAAATAAATTATAAAAAATTCAAGTCTAATTGAGAATCTTTCGATATTTACGTGTGAAAAAACTGATAAAAAAACTCTTTGATTTTTATATAAAATCTAGTATTCACGTGGCTTTATCAGTTGTGGCTTTGGGGTATATGTCCATGAGCCTTGCCTTGGAAAATGTAAACATTTCATTGTTAATATTTATTTTTTCAAGTGCAATAGTTGCTTACAATTTCACTAAGTATTTTGCATCTATTTCCTTTACTAAGAGATTTTTTAAACAAGTTGTTTTTTGGCTTACACTAACCGCCTTTTTGTTAAGTTTATTCCTCTTTTTGCAACTGACTCTTTTGGCTCAATTTATTGTATTGATAGGAGGGATTCTTGTGGGATTATACAGTGTTCCTTTTAAAGCAAATAGCGAAAATTTAAGAAATAGTAAAGGAGGTAAAATTTATTTAGTAATATTCAGTTGGATTTTACTCACAGTAGGAGTTCCCTTAACAATGAACCCAACTTTTAATGGGGTTTTGTTTATAAAACTCATTCTGATTCAAGGGATCTACATTCTAGTTGCTATTCTTCCTTTTGACATAAGGGATCTCAATATTGATGAAAGTCGATTACAGACTTTACCCCAGCGATTGGGTATTCGAAAGGTCAAACAATTAGGAGGGTTTTTACTCACTTTAGGTGCTCTTTTTTGTGGTTTAAGTTTTGGTTTTTTTAGTCCATTAGGTCTAAGTACTGTCCTAAGTTTTGTCCTACTGGCTTTGTTTCTGTTTTTTTGTCAGCCCAATCAAAGTCCCTATTACACAAGTTTTTGGGTCGAGGCAATTCCTATATTTTGGGCGCTCTTTTTCATTTATTTGCTTAATTTTATTGACTGACTGTTTAGACAAACCAATTTTTAAAATGAAAAAACTCATTCCACTCTTATTGTTTATTGCTTGTGCGCAAGAAAAACCTAAAATCACTCTTCTGGAGAAGCAAGAATTTAAAGAAATGATGGCGCAAGATGTCCAACTTATAGACGTTCGAACACCTGAAGAGTACTCGGGTGGCTTCATAGGAACAGCAGTTAACATCAACTATAATGCTCCGGATTTTAAACTTCAAATTTCAAAATTAGACCGGGAAAAACCTGTATTAGTATATTGTGCAGCAGGTGGAAGAAGTGCAAAGGCTTCCCAGATTTTAGACTCGCTTGGTTTTAAATCGATCTATGATCTTAAAGGGGGCTATCGCTCTTGGTAGGTCATTTTAAAAGAGAATTTTTTAAATTTTCAATTTGATCCTGCTGCTCTAATAGGGCTTCTATTAATACAGGGATCAACCCGATATAATTGATACTTTTAGTACCCTTATTTTCATTCACTAAGTTTGGAAAAATTAATTCAATTTCTTCTTTAGCTATTGGCTTATAATATTGAGAAATCCCCTCAGCATATTTTTGACCTAACATATCTAATGAATAGGCTTCTGTTAAAAATTCTTTCACAGATAACGAAACGCAAATCTCATATATAAACTCAACAGTCCCAGCTCCCATATAACCTATTTTTGCAACCATTTTGACTGTTCTTTCAAATAAATCTTTTCTTATTTCATCATTTAAAACTGGACTTGGTGTTTCTTCTATAAGTTTTTGATGTCTTCTTTGAACCGAACAATCTCTCTCATGTATTAGAGAGAAGACGGGTTTTTCCACATTTAACAGTTTTGCAAAATTTAAATTTAGGAGCTTATCATCCAAAAGCTAAAGAAATGAGAAAAGATTCTTTAGAAAAAATTTACAAAATTTTTCCAAAAGTAAGTCAAAGAGAAGATCAATTAGCAAG
>JALRDC010000127.1 GCA_023262245.1 Flavobacteriaceae bacterium | reverse complement strand
AGGAAGCAGCCTATCTGCTCAATTTTGGCTACCAAGGCATACTCTCTACCATCGATACATTGGTTAGCAAAGACGATGTCATTGTCTATGACGTAGACGCCCACGCCTGTATTATCGACGGTGTAAGACTCCATTTGGGCAAAAGATTCACCTATCAGCACAACGATGTCGAAAGCCTCGAAAAAAACCTGATCAGAGCCCAAAAGGTAGCCGAGCAAACCGGCGGAGGGATCTTGGTCATTTCTGAAGGTGTTTTTGGCATGCGGGGAGAACAAGGAAAACTCAAAGAAATTGCCGCCTTGAGAAGCAAATATGCCTTTCGCTTTCTGGTAGACGATGCCCACGGTTTTGGAACCTTAGGGGAGAATGGAAAAGGAGCGGGTAACGAACAAGGAGTGCAAGATGAAATTGATGTTTATTTTGCGACTTTCGCCAAGTCTATGGCTTCTACAGGTGCTTTTATTGCTGCTGATAAAGAGATTATAGATTATTTGAAATACAATATGCGCTCACAGATGTTTGCTAAATCTTTGCAAATGCAATTGGTAAAAGGGGCTTTAAAGCGTTTGGATTTACTCCGTACCCGTCCCGAATTAAAAGCGAAACTTTGGGAAAACGTAAACGCACTTCAAAACGGTCTAAAAGAACACGGATTTGATATTGGTACTACTCAAAGTTGTGTAACACCAGTTTATTTAAAAGGAAGCATCCCTGAAGCGATGGCCTTAGTTAAAGATCTAAGAGAAAATTACGGAATCTTTTGTTCTATAGTGGTTTATCCTGTCATACCTAAAGGCTTAATTCTCCTTCGATTGATTCCAACAGCTACACATTCTCTAGAGGATGTAGCAATTACCTTGAAGGCATTCTCTGGAATTCGTGAAAAATTAGAAAACGGAACTTATAAAAGACTTTCAGAAGCGGTAATGGCCTCTTCTTCTTAAAACCTCTTTTTTTAATTGTTCAGCATTACTGGCATTACAAGCATGGTAATGTGTTCTCCCTCTTCCGTATGATCTAGAGGGGTTAACAAGCCTGCACGGTTGGGAAGAGACATGGAAAGTTTAACCTCATCGCATTCTAGACCATTGAGCATTTCAATTAAAAAACGCGAATTGAAACCTATGGTGATATCATCTCCTTGGTAATCACAATCTAAACGTTCTTCGGCACTGTTACTGTAATCAAAATCTTCAGCAGAAATTTGAAGCGCAGCACCTGCAATTTTTAATCGAATTTGGAAGGTTGTTTTGTTTGAAAAAATACTAACTCTTCTAACGGAATTAAGAAAACTTGTCCTATTTACTTGCATCTGATTGGGATTTTCTTTTGGAATAACCGCTTCATAATTTGGGTATTTTCCATCAATTAGTCGGCACGTTAGTGTAGAGTCACCAAATCGGAACTGTGCATTTGTTTCGCTATACTCAATGCTAATTTCCTCTTCCATTCCGTGTAAAATCCCTTTGAGTAGTTGTAGCGGTTTTTTGGGCATAATGAATTCGGCGCTTTCCGAAGCATTTAGATCTGTTCTTGTGTATTTGACCAATTTGTGAGCATCTGTAGCAACAAAAGTTAGGGATTCAGAAGAAAATTGAAAAAAGACTCCACTCATAACAGGTCTTAAATCATCATTTCCGCTAGCAAAAAGAGTGCTGTTAATGGCAGTATGGAGAACATTACCAGAAATTTGTGTGGTTTTAGCATCAGTAATTTGTGCTGCTTTAGGGAATTCCTCACCTTCTACGTAAGCCACTGCATACTTTCCATTGTTGGCACTAATCTCAACCGTATTTTTTTCAGTTTTTAAAAAGGTAAGCGGCTGCTCTGGGAATGTTTTTAGAGTATCCAGAAGTAAGCGAGCTGGTAGGGCAATCATACTATTACTTTCAGATTCTACAGCAATTTTTGTTGAAAAAGTGGTTTCAAGATCTGAAGCGGTAAGGGTGAGGGTATTGCCGTTAATTTCAAATAAAAAATTATCTAGTATTGGCAGGGTGTTCGTGCTATTAATTACACCTCCTAGCATTTGGAGTTCCTTGAGAAGGGCAGCACTGGAAACAATGAATTTCATCTGATTTTTTTATAAAAATTGGTTTGCTATCGCTAGGTTTCCCTTTTGAAAACAATACACTTAAATAAATGCTTACCTCAAATATATCTGAATTGCATTGAATCTTAAAAGAAACTTATCAACAAGTCAGTTACTAAAATGTTTACTTCTTAGGACTTGAATGATCCATCCTAAGAGGACTCCTAAAAGCAGCGGTCCTGAAAGCATGACGGCTTTCCAAAAGCTTCCTTTTTGTTCTATTTTTTGAGTGTCTAAAAGAGCTACATTCCACATTGTTACATGGTTTACGATTGCATCATATTCAACCATTGCTCCACCATCTTCAGGTTTTACATAACCTCTTGGATGATAAATTCGATTGTATACAGTTGCTCTCCAACAACCTGCCTGCATTGATAAATGCCAATAAGGTGACTTTCTTACCCTTGTCGAAATTAATAATTCAACTTTAGTTGGCCCACTCTGTCTTAAATTGTATGGTACTTCTCTATCTGATTGATCAACAGAAGTAACATGTTGTACTTTAGTATAGTCAAATTCTTTAGACATAACTATTCTCCTTCAACCACTTGTTAGTTTCCTTCAAGCCGCCGAATGTATAAATGTGGAAGTTATCAGTATGCGATTTAACTTTCCCAATTAAATCATTAGGGTCTTTAGGTTTTAATAAATCTAACGCCTTACTAAAATTAGATTTAAGAAAATTTATGGAATTTTTTGCCCCAACAATATTAGCAAATTTAATTAAGCTAGATATTTTCATTCTTATCACAATAAACCATAAACTTTCGTTCCCATAAAGAACGGTAAATTATGTTTGTTGGATTACCTTTATATTTTTTTGGATATGAAGGACTGTATTTTCCCTTATATGACATCTA
>JALRDC010000060.1 GCA_023262245.1 Flavobacteriaceae bacterium | reverse complement strand
GGTCTTTTGTCAAAACCGTAATGTTGAAGCGTTAAAAAAGGTCATGCTTGAGGGTCTAGGATATGAAACAAAAGAGAAAGAGCGATTTGATTTGAATCGTTTAATTTCAAAATACAAAGCTGGTGCCAGTGAAAAGGAACTGTTAAAGGAAGAGATTCTTAACACTCAAGAAAAGGGAAAAACAAACCCGTTATTTCCTAATGTGGATGGAATTCAGTTCTTAACTCATGAAGGTGGATGCGGAGGATCAAAATCAGATGCTTTAGCCCTGTGTAACCTATTGGCAGGTTATATTCTTAACCCAAATGTGGCGGGTGCAACTGTATTGAGTTTAGGCTGTCAGCATGCACAAATCAGTTTGCTAAAAAAAGCGTTAAAACAGTTGTCTCCCAATTCTCAAAAGCCCGTTTATTTTTTGGAACAACAAGACAGTTTATCTGAATCAAATTATATTGCAGACAGCATTAAAAAAACTTTTATTGGATTGATCAAGGCAAATCAAATTAGCCGAAAACCAGCTCCATTAAGCAAATTAACACTCGGACTTGAATGTGGTGGTTCCGATGGTTTTTCAGGGATTTCAGCAAACCCAACACTTGGTTTTGTTTCCGATGTAATCATTGGAGTAGGAGGAGCAGCTGTCTTATCGGAATTTCCAGAGTTGAATGGTGTAGAACAAGAATTGGTTAACCGCTGCACAAGCAAAGAAAAAGCCGAAAAATTTGTCTCCCTTATGCATACCTATAATACAAAGGCAAAATTATTGGGTGCGGGTTTTGATACGAACCCCTCTCCGGGAAATATTAAGGATGGATTAATCACAGATGCTATAAAATCTGCAGGAGCAGCAAAAAAAGGAGGAACATCTCCTGTTAAAGATGTTTTAGACTATACAGAGCAGCAAGTCATTCCGGGTCTAAATTTATTGTGTACTCCAGGAAATGATGTAGAATCTACCACCGCTCTTGCTGGTTCAGGTTGTAACATGATTTTATTTACTACAGGTCTTGGAACTCCAACGGGAAATCCAGCCGTTCCAGTAGTAAAAATTTCTTCGAATACCAGTATTTATGAAAAAATGCAAGATCTTATCGATTTTAATACAGGGAGTATTATTGAAGGAGAAGCAACCATAGCGAGTTGTGGAGAAGCACTTTTGGACTACATCATTGAAGTTGCTAGTGGAAAAAAACAGGTACGAGCTCGAGCGTTAGGGCAAAATGATTTTATCCCCTGGAAGAGGGGTTTATCCTTATAAATCAAAATATGAAAACAAAATTTTTATTACAAGATAAAACCGTCCTACTCACTGGAGGAGGAAGTGGAATTGGCAAAGCTATCGCAATGACTTTCGCAGGTCAACATGCCAAGGTTCACCTGCTAGAGATTGATATGAAGGCTGCAGATGAAACAGTTGCTGAGATAAAGAAAGCAGGGGGAAAGGCAATAGCCCATTCTTGTGATGTTTCCGATAGTAATCAGGTCATTCAACAAGTAAAAAAAATAGAAGAAACTGAGTCTATTGATATTTTGATTAATAATGCTGGAATCGCTCATGTTGGGAATGTAGAAGTATGTGAAGAAGAGGACATGGATCGATTATATAATGTAAATATTAAAGGGGTTTATCATTGTATAAAATCAGTAATTCCTTCCATGAAGCGAAAAGGAGGTGGAGTAATTCTCAATTTAGCCTCTATAGCTTCAAGCGTTGGTGTAAGTGATCGTTTTGCTTATTCGATGACGAAAGGGGCGGTATTGACAATGACCTATTCAATAGCTAAAGATTATATTGATGCAAATATCCGTTGCAATTGTATTTCACCAGCACGTGTACATACTCCTTTTGTAGATGGTTTCATTCAAAAAAATTATCCTGGCAAAGAAGCTCAGATGTTTGATAAATTGTCAAAAACACAACCCATAGGGCGTATGGGACAACCTCAGGAAATCGCAGACCTTGCACTATATCTATGTTCAGATGAAGCAAGCTTTATTACAGGCTCTAACTTCCCTATTGATGGCGGATATATAACTTTAAACTCAAAATAAAAATTATGAAACTCATTCGATTTGGATCCCTAAAAAATGAAAAGCCAGGAGTACTCTTAGACGATGGAACTCGTTTAGACGTATCTTCTTATGTTTCGGATTATGATGAAGCTTTTTTTGGTAATGAAGGGATAGAGAAATTAGCTGAATGGCTATCAAAGAATAGTAGTTCTTGTCCAAAAATTGATGCGAGCATCCGCTTGGCGGCTCCAATGGCTAGACCATCCAAAATAGTATGTGTTGGTCTTAATTATGCTCAACATGCCGCAGAGAGTGGGATGGAGGTTCCAAAAGAACCCGTTTTATTTTTCAAAGCCAGTTCAGCGATAGTGGGACCTTTTGATCCGATTATCATCCCTAAAGGCAGCGAAAAAACAGACTGGGAAGTAGAGCTTGCCGTTGTTATTGGTAAGCAGGCTTCCTACGTTTCTGAAAAGGATGCGATGAATCATGTTGCCGGCTATGTTTTGCACAATGACGTGAGTGAACGCGCCTTTCAATTGGAACGTTCTGGGCAATGGGTTAAGGGAAAAAGCTGTGACTCATTTGCTCCCCTAGGACCTTTTATTGCTACGAAAGATGAAATTGAGAATCCAAATAATTTAGATCTTTGGTTAAAATTAAATGGAGAGTTGATGCAAAACAGCAATACCTCCGATTTTATTTTTAATATTCAAGAAGTAGTGAGTCACATCAGTCAATTCATGACGCTACTTCCTGGAGATATAATATCTACTGGAACACCCTTTGGGGTTGGTTTAGGTTTAGAACCTCCACGTTACCTAAAAGAAGGGGATGAAGTAGAGTTGGGAATAACAGGTTTAGGAAGTTCAAAACAGTTGTGTAAATCTTACAAATGATTATTGATAGTCATCAACACTTTTGGAATTTCGATCCTCAGCGTGATACGTGGATAGATGATACTATGAAGGTGTTAAGACGCGATTTTGTTCCAGAGGATTTAGAACCTATTTTAAAGAATAACAATGTGGAGGGATGTGTTGCCGTTCAGGCGGATCAATCCGAAAACGAAACAATTTTTTTGTTGGATTGCGCTGCCAAATATCCCTTTGTTAAAGGAGTAGTAGGATGGGTAGATTTGTGTGCCCCACATGTATTAAAACGCCTGTCTCATTTTTCAAAAAACCCTTACTTTAAAGGGGTAAGACATATTGTTCAGGCAGAAAAAGAACACTTTTTACTAGGTGAAGATTTTCAAAGGGGAATACGCATATTATCAGATTTTGATCTGACTTACGACCTGTTGATAACCCCAAACCAGCTTAGAGCGGCAAATGCTTTTGTAAGGAAATTTCCTCATCAAAAATTCATATTAGACCATTTGGCAAAACCTGAAATAGCCAAACCTATTTCAGAAGTATGGGTTAAAGAAATCGAATCTCTTGCAGCGCACCCTAATACTTACTGCAAATTATCTGGAATGGTCACAGAAACCCAAAATTTCCAATTTGAGGAGGAAGATTTTACACCATTTATGGAGGTAATCTTGAGTAGTTTTGGACCTGACCGAGTTTTATTTGGATCGGATTGGCCGGTATGTCTTCTAGCGACTGAATATGAAAGAGTTCTTAAAATTGTCACGGACTTTATAGAAAAAAACGTTCCCGGTGAAAAGAATAAAATTATGGGTACAAACGCCATAAGAGTATATAATCTTTAAATTAGAATATGGATTTAGGTTTAAAAGGAAAAATAATTGTTGTTACTGGTGGGGCCAATGGAATAGGAGCTGGGATTGTAGCGGTTTTGGCGGCAGAGGGTGCAATCCCCATTTTATTTGACAACGATGAACATCAGATGAATAAAGTGGTAGAACAATTTGCTCGAAAGGGGATCCGTGTAGGAGGGATAAATGTAGATTTAACGCATCGCGATCAATGCGAAAAGGCAGTAAAAAATGTACTTTCTGAGTTTGGAAGTATTCATGGTTTGGTAAATAACGCGGGAATAAACGATGGTGTTGGATTGGAAAAGGGTACTCATGAAGCTTTTTTACAATCCCTTGAACGCAATCTTGTTCATTATTATACGATGGCACAGTTGCTTCTTCCAGAACTTAAAAAAACTAAGGGTTCTATAGTCAATATAGGTTCTAAGACTGCAATAACCGGTCAAGGAGGAACTTCTGGATATGCTGCTGCAAATGGCGCACGTAATGCAATGACAAGGGAATGGGCAGTTGACTTATTACCTTTTTCAATACGAGTAAATAGTGTGATTGTAGCTGAGTGTTACACACCCATGTATGAAAAATGGATCAGTGGTTTTGACAATCCAAAAGAAAAACTTGCTGAAATCAATAAAAAAATACCCTTGGAACAACGGATGACTACCGAAGAAGAAATTGCAAATACTGTAGTCTTTTTGATTTCTGAGCGGTCAAGCCATACCACAGGGCAGTTAATTTTTGTTGATGGTGGTTATTCCCATCTAGATCGTGCGTTATAAAAAAAATTACCCTTCAAATGAAACCACAACGATTAAAGCGCTTTTGTTTTGCCCTAGATTTAACCGAGGATATTAAAAAAATAGAAGCCTATAAAGCCTATCATAAAAAAGTATGGCCAGAGATCAATCAAAGTTTAAAGGATGCTGGAATTCAACATGCAAAAATTTACAATACCGCAAATCGGTTGTTTATGATTTTAGAAGCAGATGAAACTTTTTCTTTAGAACGCAAAGCGCAAATGGATGCTGCAAACCCAAAGGTCCAACAATGGGAGGAACTCATGTGGCAATATCAACAAGCCCTTCCTCATGGACAAGCGGGGAGTAAATGGATTTTGATGGAAAAAATTTACGATTTGGATGAACAATAGCCAGAAAGATTTAGTCTATCTTTAAATAGTTTCTATGGGAAAATCAAAAAAAAATATCGTAGCTAAAGAGTACCTACTCCCTTTTATTTTAATCACATCTCTTTTCGCATTGTGGGGTTTTGCCAACGATATTACCAATCCTATGGTTGCTGCTTTTGGAACTTTGATGGAGATTTCTACAGCAAAAGCGGCACTAGTTCAACTAGCCTTTTACGGTGGCTATGCTACTATGGCCATACCCGCAGCCTTGTTTGTTCGCAAATATACTTATAAGAAGGGGATACTATTAGGTTTGATGCTGTATGCAATAGGAGCCTTTTTATTTTATCCTGCAGCTCACTTTCAGGAGTTTACTTACTTTCTTTTTTCTCTTTACATATTGACATTTGGTTTAGCTTTTTTAGAAACTACGGCAAATCCCTATGTCTTATCTATGGGCGATTCAGAATCCGCAACTAGAAGATTGAATTTAGCTCAAGCTTTCAATCCCTTCGGCTCTCTTCTAGGGATGTTTGTAGCTTCAAATTTAATTTTATCAAATCTTCAATCTGATCAAAAAGACGTCTCAGGAAATTTGATTTACACCACCTTGGATTGGGCTGAAAAAGCAATGATTAAGACTCATGATTTGGCGGTCATTCGCGATCCATACCTAATCTTGGGAGCTGTTGTGATCTGTATTTTCTTTATAATTCGATTTACCAAAATGCCAGCGTTAGGTCAAACTACAAATCAGGGAGACACTGGAGCCAGTTTTAAGAGGTTGCTAAGAAATTCATCTTATAGGGAAGGTGTACTAGCTCAGATGTTTTATGTGGGCGCCCAAATTATGTGTTGGACCTTTATTATTCAATATGCAGAACGTTTAGGCTTATCAAAAGCTCAAGCACAGAATTACAATATTCTGGCGATGGCCATTTTCTTGTCAAGTCGCTTTTTAAGTACCTTTTTGATGAACTATATAAATTCCAAAAAATTGTTATGTCTTTTTGGTTTAGGTGCAATAATAAGTATGCTGGGTGTAATTTTTAGTGAGGGAATGTTCGGTTTGTATTCGCTTATTTTTACCTCCGCTTTTATGTCATTAATGTTTCCCACTATTTACGGCATTGCTCTTGAAAATCTAGGGGAGGATACCTCTCTTGGAGCAGCAGGTCTTGTAATGGCAATAGTAGGAGGCGCATTGATGCCTCCAATTCAAGGTTTGATAATCGATTTAGAAAGGGTAGGGCCTTTACCTGCTGTAAATGCTTCATTTGTTTTACCCTTATTCTGTTTTATAGTAGTCGCAATTTATGGCTATCGAACCTTTAAATCTTTACATCACTCAATTTCATGAAAAGAAATATTGATTTTATGGATAGTCGATATCCTTCAGTTCCTGATTTGCGAAAAAGAGCAGCAGCGAAAATCCCTAAGTTTGCTTTTGAATATTTAGATGGTGGATGTCATGATGATGTGAATTTGAAAAAAAACACAAGTCGTATCAGAGAAATAGAACTCAAGCCTACTTATTTGGTAAATACTTCACAGCCAGAGCTAAAAACCAAACTCTTTGGACATACCTATAACGCTCCCTTTGGAATTGCTCCTGTGGGACTTCAAGGGTTGATGTGGCCAAAAGCTTCTGAAATACTTGCCAAAGCTTCCTTTGATCACAACCTCCCCTTTGTGTTAAGCACTGTGAGTACTGCCAGTATAGAAAAAATTTCTGAAATTACTGAAGGTCGTGCTTGGTTTCAACTTTACCACCCTAGTGAAGAAAGGGTAACAAAAGATCTTATAAAAAGGGCAGAACTTGCTGGCTGTCCAGTATTGGTTATTTTGGCTGATGTCCCCTCTTTCGGCTTTCGCCCTCGAGATATTCGCAACGGATTATCAATGCCCCCTAAAATGACTTTAACTAATATTCTCAACGTTTTTAGAAGACCCCATTGGGCATTAACAACACTAGTAAACGGTCAGCCTAATTTTGAAGTCCTTAGGCCTTATATGCCTAAAAATTTGAACCTTAATCAACTGGCAAAGTTTATGGATCAAACTTTTTCAGGAAGGTTAAACGAAGAAAAGATTTCGAAGATTCGTGCATTATGGAAAGGTAAATTAGTGCTTAAAGGAGTCGAATCCATACAGGACATAGAAAAAGCATCTCAATTGGGTTTAGATGGTGTCATCGTTTCCAATCATGGCGGTCGACAAGTAGATGTGGGGCAAGCCACCATAGATTCTTTACGTACAGTAGTTCCAAAGTACCAAGACAAATTGACTATTATGATGGATAGTGGTATTCGTGGGGGTGCAGATGTGGCACGTGTTTTATCGCAAGGTGCAGCTTTTACCTTTCTGGGAAGAACTTTCATGTACGGAGTTTCAGCCCTAGGAAGAAAAGGTGGGAATCATACAGTTACGCTGCTAAAAAAACAATTGACCCAGGTAATGGAACAGTTGAGTTGTGAAACTATTGCTGATCTAAGACAAAAGAACGTTTAAATTAAACATAAGGGGGGATTAGTTCATCCCCCCTTTTCTATTTGGTGTTCTTTGTTTAGGCCATTTCATTTGTTTTCCAGTTCTTTTACTTAAAGGTAAAACACTTTTTTCCCGGGAGCTTGTTTTTGGATCTTCAGAAGCCATATAGGCTAGTATAGCGGTTAAGACTACATTGTTTTTTATATCGTCAAAAATAAGCTTATCATAAGTATCTCTATTTGTATGCCAAGTATAATCTCGGTAAGACCAGTCCAAGGAACTTAAGTTAAAAGCGGGTACTCCAGCTGCAACAAAGGAAGCATAATCAGACCCACCGCCACCAGGTGTTCCAGGAAATTCAGTTTCTATATGTTTTGTAACGGAGTTTGGAACCTTTTCCAGCCACCTTCCAAGGTATTCATAGGCATGCAAAAAGCCTTGTCCAGATAGGTTTACAACCCTTCCCGTTCCATTATCTTGGTTAAAGACCGCTTGAATATTTGCAATCACTTCCGGATGATCTTCAACAAAAGAACGAGAGCCGTTTAAACCTTGTTCTTCACTACCCCAGTGCCCAACAATTATGGTTCTCTTTGGGTTTGGATATATTTTTTTAAGAATTCTCATGGTTTCCATCATTACCAGCGATCCTGTGCCATTATCTGTTGCTCCAGTACCACCGTCCCAAGAATCAAAATGAGCGGAAAGAACAACATACTCATTTGGTTTTTCGCTCCCCTTAATTTCACCAATTGTATTAAATGTTGGAACCTCTCCAAGTTCTTGTGAAAGTGCAGTGATATTCAAAACAGGCTTTTGGCCTCTAGCTGCTAGTCTATAAACAAGGGTATAATCTTCTAATTCCAAGCTTACAGTAGGAATATTTTTTGTGCGTGCACTAAAAATTTTATTAGTTCCGAAACCTTTTGACCAGTTAGAACTTATAAGTCCAGCAGCACCTGCATCCTCTAAGACCTTAATGATACTTCGAGAGGTATAGCCCGTATTTTTCATATTGATTTTCCAAGCCTCATAAAGGGAATCCCTTTCGGTTTTCATTTTTTCAAAAGACGCTTCTGTTGCAAATTCTTCCCAGTTATAGTTTGGTCTTCCTGTGGGTTCCTTTCTTGAAATTAATATAATTTTCCCTTTGGCTTGAGGCAACCAAGCTTTAAACTCCTCTGGATTACTTACCACTGGCAATGTTATGACTTCTGCCGTAATGCCCTCTTTAGAAGTTGAAGGACACCAAGCCAATTGTGTTCCTCTTAAACTTTGAACTCTCGGTTCAAGCATGTCTATGTGAGAAATACCTCTTTCCCAGCCTCGCCAGGTTCCAAAACGTTCGTTTCTAGCATCAATACCCCAGCTTTTATAATTTTTTACAGCCCAATCATGAGCATTTTTCATTTGTGGCGTACCTACCAGTCTCGGACCAATTCCATCGAGTAATTCCTGCGCAAGACTTTCTAATTGAGAATTTTCTTGGGCTTCTTTAACAATTTTTTCGATCGTTGTAGCTTCTTGAGCAAAAGACAAGGTACTTACTAGCATCAAGGCAGATGCTAAAATTCTATAACTATTTTTCATATAACCTAAAGTGTTTTAATTCAAACTAAATGTAGGAAAATTAAAGTTTGTTGACAATGATATTTTAACTCATTAACACCATTGCTCTTACGAGCTTAAAGACCTATCAAATATTGGAATTTTAAGAAGAACTGGGTTTGATCTATTCTAAAAACAGAATAGAGCTCATCGTTAAAATCGTTCAGTGAATTTTGATTTCCCCCTATGTAAAAAACAGTTGATGGATTGGGATTCCATTGAATTAGGGGCTGAATGAAGAACTGTTCGGTAAAGGAATTGTATTCCGAAATTAAGCGAATGTTAAAAAAGTTATTGAATTGATATCGTGCTGAAAATCTTGAAATGGAACCATTGAAATAGTTTTCTCCTGATTGTAGATTTTTAAGGCGTGCAAAACGAATCGATGGTGAAAGTTTCAGTTTGTTACTCAATTGAAATCCGGGTCTTAAGAACAAAGTCAATTCTCTCCCTATCTCTGGAACCTCCTCATTATAAGCCAGGTCTCTGCCAAAAGTTATATTAAAATCCAATGAAAAAGATTCTGAGGGATTGCTGTTGATTTCCAACTCACTTTTCCCTACATTTCTATAATCACGACCTAAATAATTTTTAAAAGCATCCATGTCGTAAGTGTAGTTTATACTAGTATTAAAATAGGTGTTAAGACTTACAATTCCATCAATACTAATTACTTTCAAATAGTCCTGATAGGTGTAAATGATATCCGCTTTAGTACCAATGCTAAAAAACTGAATCCCTTTTTTGTTTGGAAAATTTTGATAGGTATGATATAATGTGGCCCATTGTCTATTGTTATTTACAACAAAGCCCACATCTGCCTGATAATTCGGAGAAATACCTCTAAGAGTAAGATAAGATTTCCAGTTTTCAGTATTCCTGTAAAGTTGTGCGTAAAGGGCACTTCCACGAAATTTTTCTTGATTTAAAGCAATACTTCTATTTTCTATGCTGTCTTCAGTATCGATCCAATCGGCATTAGGTTCCTCATTAAAATTGAAGAAGAACTCATAAGTCAATCGTAGGTTTTTTGAAAATAGAAACCAACCGTCTGTGCCAAAGATATTGCCATACCCTCCCTTTTTAAAATAACGGTTTGTAGACAAAAGCCCTACGCGTGAATTTTTATTAATAAATCGTTGATATCTAAAGATGTTGACAAAAGATTCGTCTCCTTGCCCTAAGTAAGAACGATCTTCTCCCGCAATTTGATAAACCGAATTTTGATCTAAGGCTGTCAAGAAATAGATACGTTCTTTTTTCCCCTGACTGATTAATTTAGTTGATATTAAGGGATTATTTATGGAACGTGAGTAAAATACTCCATTGGTAAATTGAACGATGTCGGTTCCACGATTAAAAAAAGGACGACGTTCAGGATACTCTAATGCCACTGCAGAATTGATGTCAATTTGAGTAACATCAGCTTCTACTTGAGAAAAATCAGGATTGAGTGTTACTTCTAAAGTTGCATTTTTATTTAGGTCAAAATTCATTCCAAGACCAACATTAGGTTGTACTTTTCCATAGTTTAACTTTTCACTAATACGTTGCTTTTCTCCAGAAAGACCTGCCGCAACAAAGGGCAAGAACTCTTTTCGTTTTTCTATGACAATATCCTTTAAAACAATCTTATCGGTTGTTTGACAAACTTGACATGGATCAGTTCTATCAAAAGGTTGACTGCGGAGATCTATTGGGATTCCATTTCTAAAAGCTTGGCGCGTTAAGTTAAAATGCCATTCCTGATCCTTACCGTTAGGAAAGGGTAGAGAAGAAAAAGGAATTTTAAACTCTACTTGATAACCATCAGCAACAATACTGCCTTGAGTTTCGTATTCTAAATTAAAGCTACTATCATAGCGATCCTCATCAGTCAAAGCATTTATAGCTCTAGCGTCTAGTTGACTGCCAAAGGCATTTGCCAGCAGCAGATAATTATTTCTAGCATCTGTGTAAGTGTCAAAACGCACAAGAACAAAGTCATCACTAATCATTCCAAAGTCATCTCGCGAACGAACTGAAGCTCTAATATTTTTCGGATCTGCATAAGCGTAAAAGGCTATAAACAGGTGGGTATCAGTATAGAGAATAGAGGCTGTGGTCTTTTCTTGAGGCTCACTATTACTTCCTGGATCTACTTCATAATCTAAAGCTATTTCTAGCGCTCCTTTCCATTCATCTGTTTGCATAATCCCATCTAAGACAATATCATTATCGTTAATTTTTGGGGGGATAAAACGTTCTTGAGCCACAAGAATTGTTGAAAATAGGAATAGTACGGGTGAAAGAAATTTATTTTTCAATGATTGATTTAAAAGAAAGGCAATTTAGATAATTAAATTAAAATTCTAATAGTTGCTTGTGTGTTATCCTAATTGATTTAATAATTATATCTTTAACATACTAATCATAAATCAAAGTCATGAAGAAAATTATATCAATTAGTTTCTTATTTTTTGTATTTACTGTAAATGCACAGAAGAAAAAGAATGGAACAATTTATATTGACCATCCCCAAATTCAAACCGTTGAAAAGTTTAATAAGGCATACATTAGTGGAGATATCGAAACCCTTAAAGGAATGGTTGCTGAAAATTTTAAATGGTACACTACAAATGTCCGTACACCAAGAACCTTAGAGGATCTTTTAGGACGTTCGAATTATTTAAGCAGAAATATTGCAAATTTTAGTATCAAACACTGGGGAGGATCCTATCCCGATGTGTTAGAATACAAAAAAGATGAAATTGTAGATGTAAAAACTTATGAGTACCTCACCGGGTATGATGTAAATACAGGTGTAGATTTAGCCATGCCTCGATACGCTACTTTTAGAATTGATAAAAACAGTAAAATTTTAGCCCTTTGGGTTAATGATGATCAAATCCTTTGGAAGAAAGCATATGATGCTTATGGTACACGAAAGAATGGTGTGGTTTATAAAGATCATCCATTCATTTCCAATATACGTTTAATGATTGCTGGAATTAGAGAAATGGACGTTGAAAAAGTGCGTACTTATTTCAATGAAAACGCAAAGATCTACGATGTAATGAATCGTGGTGAATTTGATTTCAAGTCTTTAGATGAAGAAATGAACGATATGAAAGCTGCATTCGAGCTTTTTGAAATTATGCGTATTGAAGAAATTGGATATCCAGATGCAATCGCTTATGAAGGAGATCAGGTTGTCATTTTATCATGGTGGAAAGTTCGAATTAAAAACAGGAAATCCGGGAAGGTTGCTTCAGTAATGCAACATCTTCAACACACTGTAAATAAAGATGGTGAAATTGTAAGAGAGGATTATTATTACAATCCTGCTCAATTTCCAAATTAGTAAAAAGCATTCCTTAGATAAAAAAACCCTCTTTAAAGAGGGTTTTTTTAAAATATCTTTTAAAGTATTTTTCATTAAACAAATTCCATTTTCTTTTGTTATTTTTAGGTCATTAACCATAAATCAATAAAAATGAAAAAAATCTTTTTGTTGTTGTTAGCAACAACCAATTTAATTGTAGCACAAAATATAGCCTTTGAACAAGTAGGGCTAAAAGTAGAAAAGGGGAAAGCGGGTTTCGTTTTTGATCTTTTAGATAACTTTTACGGAAGTATTGAAAAACCAGAGGGAGTAACGATTTCTTTAAGTCGAGTATATTTTAAACCAGAGGAAGTTGAAGCTACACATTTTTTAACCTTTTCAGGATCTGTAGCAGGTTTAACAGCTCTTCGTAAACTCCGATCGGGAGCAGCGTATCTTGCCTTCAATGATAATATTTTAAAATTTGCAGATTTAGTATCTGTCACTGGGGGATCAACTTTAATGAGAATGAATACAGAAAAAGCTAACGAAAATGTATTCCAAGTTTGGAAATGGAGGGTGGAAGATGCTCCAAGTTTTGCTGCGGCTTTTACAGATTTAATTAAAGCTTTTCCTCAGCAGGGATACCTCTCTTTAGGCCAATTTTCTCATGGTACCAGTACAGACGGAGAATCTCATTATGTTTATACTACACATGAAGATTACGGTGCCGCTTTAGGATGGGGACCAAAAACTCAAGCCCAACAAGAAGCATTTATCAAATTTCAAAAATTAACAAATAAGTACTCTAATTTTCTTGGATCGATGACCATGGTTCGGTTAAAATCTTGGTAAGAAGAATGCTTTTTTTACAAACCCTCCTTTCGGAGGGTTTTTTTATTTTCAATTTCCATTATCTTTAGCAGGAAAGCAATTGATTTAAGAACTTATGCCTTTAGTAGTTATTTCTCTAGGAATTCTCCTTTTGTTTTTTTTGATTGTCTTTTTTAGACTCAATGCCTTCATTGCATTTATTATTGTTTCTATAGCAATTGGTATTGGTCAAGGCATGCCCTTAGACACATTACTAAGCTCAATAGAAACAGGAATAGGAAATACCTTAGGTTTTTTAGTCATGATTTTGGGACTGGGGGCAATGCTGGGAAAATTAGTTGCTGAAAGTGGTGCTGCACAACAAATAACCAATGGGCTTATTCGAATATTTGGGGTAAAACACACTAAAACTGCGGTGATGCTTACTGGTTTTATTGTAGGAATTATCATGTTTTATTCTGTTGGTTTTGTAATCTTGGTACCTTTAGTTTTTACAGTAGCTTCTGCTACAGGTTTGTCTTTGATTGGAGTAGGCTTACCAATGCTAGCAGCCTTGTCGGTCACTCACGGATTCTTACCTCCTCATCCAGCACCTTCCGCACTTTCGGTGATGTTTGAAGCAGATCTTGGTAAAACGTTACTTTATGGAGTTGTTCTTGCAATTCCTTCTATTTTGATTTCTGGTCCCTTGCTCACGCGTTTCCTTCCAAAGGTTGCAGCAAAACCCTTAAAAGAATTTATGGCCTCCAGGACGTTTAAAACGAACGAACTTCCTAGTTTATTCAATAGCCTGTTTACCTCATTATTACCCGTAATATTAATTGGTTTGGCGACACTAATGGGGGGGGTGTTTGCCAAAGAATCTCTTATTGGACAGTTGGTTAGCTTTTTTGGAAATCCGGTAATTGCACTTTTGGTTACCTTGCTTTTAGGAACCTATACTTTAGGCATTGCTAGAGGTAAAAACATGAATCAACTGATGAAGATTTTTCGTGAAGCTGTATCGGGTATCACAATGGTTCTTTTAATTATTTCGGGTGCGGGAGCACTAAAACAAATATTGATAGATAGTGGAGCGAGTGAATATATTGGAGGGTTGCTACAAATCAGCTCTATGTCACCCTTGCTTATTGCCTGGATCATTGCAACACTAATCCGTTTTTCTGTTGGTTCTGCTACGGTTGCTGGTCTTACAACAGCCGGCATAGTTTTGCCTTTAGTGCAAACCACTACAGTCAGTCCTGAATTGATGGTTTTGTCCATTGGGGCAGGTAGTTTAATGCTCTCACATGTAAATGATAGTGGGTTTTGGCTCTTTAAAGAATATTTTAATTTAAGTATCAAAGAAACACTTTTAACATGGACAGTAATGGAAACTAGTATTGGGGTATCAGGTCTTATGGGAGTATTAATCTTAAATCAGTTTGTTTAAAATGAGTATATCGTTAAAAAAGCGTGTTCAAGAAATGGGTTTAATTTTACCATCAGCTCCAGAGCCTGCTGGACTTTACCGGCCTATTTTGATTGTCGGAAATCAACTCTATGTTTCGGGTCAAGGCCCTGTTTTGAATGACGGCAGTATGATCCAAGGCAAAGTTGGATCTGATTTGGATCGGGAGGAAGCAAAAAATGCTGCAAGGCAAGTCGGACTTACAATGCTCTCTACTCTTGTACATCATAGTCCTGGAGATTTGAAAATCAAACGTATTATAAAAGTTTTAGGGATGGTTAATGCAATCCCAGAGTTTGAATCTCATCCTTACGTGATAAATGGATTTAGCGAATTATTTGCTGAAGTTTTCGGTGATGAATTTGGTATTGGTTCAAGAAGTGCTGTAGGCATGAATCTTCCAGATAATGTAGCCGTAGAGATCGAAGCATCATTTTTAATCGAAAATTGAATCATGGCTAAAACCCTTTGGTATAAAGTTGAAAACGAAGATCAAATAATAACTCCAGCTTTATTTGTTTATCCAGAAAGAATTAAAAATAATATAGAATCTATGATTCGTATTTCTGGAGATCATCAACGGTTAATTCCTCACGTAAAGACCAATAAGATGCGTGCCGTGGTTAAAATGCAAATGGAGTTAGGGATCAAACAATTTAAATGTGCGACACTTGGAGAGCTTCAAATGTTAATTTCCTGTGGTGTAGAACATATTTTATTAGCCATACAGCCTACTAAAGAGAAGATGCGTCACTTTTTAGAAGCCCAAGCCAAGCATACAGAAATCTCTTTTTCCACTTTGGTGGATAATGAATTCTCCCTAAATCTTTTTTCAAAGTTGGCCGCTGCACAAAATCAAAAAATCAACTTGTGGGTTGATATCAATAATGGAATGAATCGAACTGGAATCACTCCAGACAAGGCAGCAGATTTTTACATGAAATTAATGATCCAACCTCAAATAATTGCTAAAGGTTTGCATATTTATGATGGACATATTCGCCCACCACTACTAGAGGAGCGAATTGAAAAATGCAATGCAGCCTTTAAATCAGTTGCCGAATTAATCAAGACAATTGAAGACAGAGGAGGGGAAGTTCCCAATCACATTACCGGAGGGTCACCTAGTTTTTATCCTCACGCACAGCGAGAACATAATCTTCTTAGTCCAGGAACTACCTTGTTATGGGATTTGGGATATAAAAGAATTTGGAAAGAAGCTCCTTTTCAACAAGCAGCAGTTCTAGCTACTAGACTGATCAGTAAACCCAGTGAAAACATCTATTGTTTTGATCTAGGCCATAAAGCCCTAGCTTCTGAAATGCCGTTGCCGAGGGTGCAAATTTTTGGATTGGAAGAAGCAATACACAAGGGTCAAAGTGAGGAACACTTAATGGTAGAATATCAGCAAGAAAATGACTTTAAGATTGGTGATTTATTTTATGTTATGATTATAATTGGAATGAATATAAACAATTTGAAATATGCTATACTGATTTTAGAGGTTCAGGGCATGTTTGGGGAAGTGACCAAATTAGAACATACATTTAAAAATGCTTCTTTCTAGTTTTTCTATTTTTTTTGTCTTTTTTTCCACCATAATTCGTATAATTTCCTTGATAAAAAGCCTGAGCTATAAATTTACCTTCATTCATTGATATTAAACTTCCTATTGGGTCATAATCTCTATAATCATGTTCAGTTAGAGTTTCCGTTTCTATCCTTCTACTATTAAATTTTAATAATTCAATCTTGTAATTTCCTGGTTGATAATTATTACTCAAACTAGTATTATAATTATTTTTTTGTTTTAACGCTTGATAAAAACGTCTCTTATTTCAGGTTAATGGAACCATTACTAAACCATCATGTGGTTCCATACTTGGATTTTCGTTTAAATTTAGTTGAACATCTCTTTCTAATTATTTACTTGAATAAATACTATTTTTTATTATATCACTCATATATATAATGAAACACAATATTTTTTATTACATACATATAATTCTTGTAATTTGTACAATTCTTACAGTA
>JALRDC010000083.1 GCA_023262245.1 Flavobacteriaceae bacterium | reverse complement strand
ACATTCAAACTATTTGAATAAATTTCCATTAGATAAACAAACAGATAAGGAAATATACAATATAAAAAATCCCTTGTTGATCACGGCAGTATTTCAATTAAGGAGGGTTTTAAATGAACTTATAGATAAACATGGTTCCTTAGCAGAAATTCGAGCGGAGCTAAGTGCGGATGTTAAATTAAACAAATTTCAAAGACATCTATTCCGGTTAGATCAAAGAAGAAGGATGCGATTGCGTTCCAAGTATATTACCTATCTAGGAGAAAAAGCCGAGAATATCATTCCATTAAATCTAACAAAATTTGAACTTTGGGAAGAATGTAAACAAACTTGTCCCTACACAGGGTCTCATATTCCCCTCTCGGATCTATTTACAGACAATATTCAGGTGGTGTATATTCATCCTTGGTACACTTCTTTAAATGACAGTCATTGGAATAAAACACTATGCATCAAATCCTTTGCACATAAGATCAAAGATTCCAGCCCCCACGAATATTTTCATACCCACGCGCCAGAGCAGTGGAGTTTTGTCATTAAAAGAGCAGCACGGCTGTTTTCGAACACAAAAGATTTTCCTTCAAGTTATAGAAAATTTAGACGATTTATCAAAAAGTATAACTACCGAAACCCATTAAAACATCAAATCCGAGACAGTAATGTTTTGAGTAAAGAGGTGATGGAATTTTTGAAACGTGTTGTCCCAGAAGTAGCAGTTGCACCTGGACAGGCAACGGTACATTTTATTGATAAATGGAGGCTTCAGCACATCTTTGAACCCCAGGTTTATGAAGAGCCTTCGTTAGATTATCGATACAAAGCTCTATTGGCTTATATCAATGCCAATAGATGCACGAAATATTTAGATGTTTTAGCGAAAGAAAATAAATATTTACCAGTAGAAAAACGCACTCCCTTCCCAACCCCTTATGAGGGGTTTAGAGATGATTTAGAATACCATATCAATTCTATTTTAGTTTCTCATAAACAAGATCAAAAAATGATATCTACACGTAAACACAAATTTAAAAAAGGGGATAAGATATTTGAAAATTTTTGCCTTTCCGTTCGTGATTCCCTTCATAAAGAAAGTGTCTATGGAAAACGAGTTTCACCAGAGGATGGTCAAGAATCTTATCATTTGCGAAAGCCACTATCGTTAATTACCACAGAAAAACAAGTTGATAAAATCGTAGATCCCTCGGTACGAACAATAGTTTTTGAAGCAATTGAGAATGCGGGTGGGTTTCAAGGAGATAAAATCCCTAGAGGTACGTTCTTTTCCTATGACAAAAATGGATTTAGCATTCCCAAAGTTTTTTTAACAAATGAAAAAGGAGGAGACCCCGTACCCATAAAGAATGTGAGGATTAGAGAAACCTTAAGTGGTGCAGTACAACTTAAATCGGATCTAAATCAACACGTGAATTTAAGAAATAATCATCATGTTTTGATCTACTTAAATAAGGATTCAGAGTATTGTGAGCAGGTTGTTTCTTTTTGGGAAGTTATTCGTAGAATACGCTTAAAGGAGCCCATCTATCAATTGCCTCAGGATGGTGAACAATTTATTTGTACATTAAAAATAAATGATTTATTTCTATTGGATCTAGAGGAATCCAATTTTGACCTTTCAACGGAGTCCAGAAGTTTTCTTGCAAAGCACCTATATAGAATACAAAAATTGTCTAGTAAATTTTATGAGTTTAGACTGGTACATGATAATCATCTAAGTTCAATGGACGCTCCCAATTATATTAGGATCAATAATTTTGGTCATCGTAAAACGGGTTGGCACACGCATAACCCAATAAAGGTTTCTATGAACAGTATAGGAGACCTCACTTTTGAAAATGAATTAGAAATGTTTCTAAAAATGCAAAAAAGCTACGTATGAAGTAATCTCCTTTCCCAAGGCCAATAAACAGAATTTTTGTTTGAAAGCATTAAAAAATATGCGATGGCATAAACAACATTCATTAAATAAATATAGTGTTGTGGTTTGATTGAATTTTGGTGAAAGGAGATGCTTTATCGTTTAAAATAATTGATCTCGATACTTCCAGAGAATTTGAAAATAGAGAAAGGCAAAAGCAAGCCCGATAATCAGTTTTAAAAACACTCCAGTAAAAAAACCTATTAATGCACCAATAGCAGCTCTAAAGGCTCCTTTCTTGTTGTCAAAGTTAACAACAAGTTCTCCCAAAAATGCACCAAAAAAAGGACCCAACAAGATTCCAAAGGGACCTAGAAATAAAATCCCTATAACTAAACCCAGAGTACTTCCAATGGTGCTACCCCTCCCTCCACCAAATTTTTTTGCTCCCAAAACTGGAATGATATTGTCTAAAATAAAAACGGTTAAGGCCACACAGAAATAAAAAAATAAATACCGCTTTTCTAGACTTATTGAAGGCGCAAAACTCAAGATAAAAAGTCCCACCCAGGCGGTAAGTGATCCCGGTATAATAGGAAGGAAGCTACCTGCAATACCTAACAAAATAAAAAATCCCGCAAGAGAAATCAATAAAAGATCCATATGTAAAAATATTCATTTTCCTCGCTTCATCTAAGGTCAAAACACCCAAATAAGGAAAAAATTGTAATTTTATATTGAAATTTGTTCTTATGAAATCGCTAGCCACTAACTTATTTTTTGGATTATTACTGATCACTTTAAACGGATGTCACCTTTTTGAATCCACAAAAGTACCCGCAAAAGAGATAAAAGCAGCCTCTTCCTGGTCTGAAAACGATCAAGCACCCACATTTCCAGAATGTGAGGATAATGAAGATAAAGCTGAAAAACAAAATTGTTTTGAATCAATGATTTCGAATGCTATATTGAATTATTTAGAGGAAAATCCTTTGGAATCTTCTGAAATTTTGCAAGAGGAAATCATGCTTACCCTTAAAATTGATAAAGAGGGATTTTTTAATTTAGAAGCCGTTGAGTACTCTAATCAGATTGATGCTGCCATCCCAGACCTAAGGGAACAATTACAAATGGCTGTATACATTATTCCTCAAGCACAACCAGCCATGAAATCGAATGTAGGTACTATGGTTGCTTCAACTTTTAAGTTGCCCATTTTCATCAATGCTCAGTAAGCTGCTTAATGGACAATCACAACATCATTTTAGGGATTGATCCAGGGACTACAATAATGGGCTTTGGTCTGATTAAGACAACAAAAACATCAATAGAATTGATTCAAATGCATGAATTGCATTTAAAAAAATACGATAATCATTTCTTGAAACTAAAACAAATCTTTCAAAGAACGATTGACTTGATCGACGAGTTTCATCCTGATGAGATTGCGATCGAAGCGCCCTTTTTTGGAAAGAATGTACAATCCATGCTGAAGCTCGGAAGAGCACAAGGTGTGGCCATGGCTGCCGGACTTTCAAGAGAAGTAGCAATTACTGAATATTCCCCCAAAAAAATTAAGATGGCAATAACCGGTAATGGAAACGCTTCTAAAGAACAAGTGGCTAAAATGCTACAAAAGCAATTAAACATTAAATCCTTGCCTACCAATTTAGATGCCACCGATGGTTTGGCTGCTGCAGTATGTCATTACTACAATAAGGGAAAGTTGACTTCTGAAAAATCTTATTCAGGTTGGGAATCCTTTGTGAATCAGAATCCCAAAAAAATAAAGTCTTAGCGATTTTAGACCTAAATTTATGTCAAATCTCTACATACACTTTCCATTTTGTAAACAGGCATGTCATTATTGTAATTTTCATTTTTCTACTGTGAAGAAAGGGAGGACAGAACTGTTTTCCTGTATCAATAAAGAACTCAATCTTCGCGCTTCTGAAATAAATACTCCCTTGGAGAGTATTTATTTTGGAGGAGGGTCTCCTTCTTTAATCCCGCCAGACACTATAGGAGATTTTATTGCTAAAGTAAAGCAACAATTTTTAATTCATCCCGAGTTAGAAATTAGTCTGGAAGTAAACCCTGATGATGTAAATGAGCGCTATTTAAATGAACTTAAATTGGCTGGGATTAATAGAATAAGTCTTGGAGTACAATCGTTTTTAGAAAAAGATTTGAAACTGATGCATCGCGCACATAACGTGCATCAAGTTCATGAGTCCTTAAAATTGGTAACAAACTATTTTGAAAACTATTCCTTGGATTTGATTTATGGGATGCCTTATTCTAGCTCTAAAGATTGGGAAGATAATTTAGAGAAAGCCTTAACTTATTGTCCTCCTCACATTTCTGCTTATGCATTAACGGTAGAAAACAAGACTGCCTTACACCATATGGTTAAAACAAAACAGGTAGTCCTTATTGAAGAAGACGCTGTAAAGGAGCAATATGATCATTTAATCAATAAAATGGATCGGGAAGGATATGTTAACTACGAATTTTCCAATTTTGGAAAACCAGGTTTTTTCTCTGTTAACAATCAAAATTATTGGAATGGAAAGGCCTATTTAGGATTGGGACCTTCTTCCCATAGTTATGACGGTAACAATTTGAGAAGTTGGAATGTTTCCAATAATCATCAATATGTTTCAGGGATAGTTTCTGGAAAGCCAGTACGGGAAATTGAAGAATTGAAAACCAAAGACCGATATAATGAATACATCATGACAGGACTCAGGAAAGTAGAGGGACTTTCCCTGGACCATGTAAAGATGTTTTTTGGAAAGACTTATGCTCTTTATCTGGAAGAACAAGTAGGGAGGCATTTGGAATACAAAAATTTATACTGGGATGGCGATCAGTTAAAAATTGCCAGAGAATCTAAGTTTCTAACGGATGGTATTGCCGCAGATCTTTTTATAGTTTAAACTAGCTGTTTTTCTTTCCACAACCTTATATAATGCTCATAAAATCTTGGGATGGTTTCGATCCCTTTAAAAAAGTTGAACAAACCGTAATGTTCGTTAGGCGAATGAATCGCATCACTATCCAGTCCGAAACCCATTAAAATGGACTTGACCCCCAATTCATTTTCAAACATAGGAACAATGGGGATGCTTCCTCCGCCTCTTTTTGGGACAGGAGCAATGCCAAAAGTTTCCAAATAAGCTTGATGAGCAGCTTGATAACCTATGGTATCGGAGGGCGTAACATAAGGATACCCCCCGTGATGGGTAGTTACGTCTACTTTTACTCCAGCAGGAGCGATCGATTTAAAATACGAAGTAAATAATTCACTAATTTCTTCCCAATTTTGATTTGGAACCAGGCGCATAGATATTTTAGCATGAGCTTTACTTGGGATAACTGTTTTAGCCCCCTCTCCGATGTATCCACCCCAAATGCCATTTACATCTAACGTAGGGCGTATGGAGCGACGTTCTTCGGTAGAAAACCCCTCTTCTCCTGCAACAGCATCAAGGCCTATGGAGTTTTTAAAAGCATCAAGATCTAAAGGAATTTTAGCCATTTCCTTTCTTTCACTTTCAGATAGCTCAAGTACTTTGTCGTAAAATCCTGGAATAAGAATTTTTTTATTATCATCTCGTAATTGACTGATCATTTCACATAACACATTAATTGGATTTTGTACCGAACCTCCATATAATCCAGAATGCAAATCTCTATTGGGTCCTGTAACACAAACCTCCATATAACTCAATCCTCTCAAGCCTGTTGTGATTGAAGGCTGGTCTTGGGCTAACATACCCGTGTCAGAAATTAAAATGATATCACATTGGAGTTTCTCTTTGTTTGATTTCACAAAATCCTCTAAATTATCGCTACCCACTTCCTCTTCGCCCTCTATCATGAATTTAACATTGCAAGCTAAAGGAGCTTTTTCAAGCATGAGTTCAAAAGCTTTGATATGCATAAACATTTGCCCCTTGTCGTCACAAGCACCTCGAGCGAAGACCGCCCCCTGAGGGTGAAGCGGTGTTTTTTTAATTACGGGTTCAAAAGGAGGACTATCCCACAATTCTAAAGGATCAGGGGGTTGAACATCATAATGACCATAAACTAAAACTGTAGGATATTCAGGGTTTTCTAGATATTCCCCATAGACAATAGGGTGACCAGGAGTTTGTATTATTTCTGAGCTTTGACAGCCGGCTTTTTGTAAAGTATCATGAACCCAATGAGCCGCAGTTTGAACATCTTTTTTGTGTGTTGGGTCTGCACTTACAGAGGGGATTTTTAAAAATGCGATCCATTCTTCTAAAAATCTATTTTGTGTTGCTGTCAATTTCATTTTTATGTTTAATTGCAATACAAAGTTAACGTATGTATTTTTTTTGGAAGAGGAAATTTTATTGAAAAACTTAATTATATTTGTGCTCCTTTCGCGGGTGTGGTGAAATTGGTAGACACGCTAGATTTAGGATCTAGTGCTTCACGGCGTGGGGGTTCGAGTCCCTTCACCCGCACCTATCAAACCTCTGCTTATGCAGAGGTTTTTTTATCTAGTTTTTTTAAGAAGAGAGAAATTTTTTATTTGTTTCTTCCCTCGATTGATCCCCGTATAAACCAAATCATTTTTAATTAGTATTTTAACAAATGAATTACAATTCAAGGGGTTAGAATTCTAAAAATAAGTTCCAGGATGAATCGATTGGTCTATTGCGGTATAATTGGTGCTATACTTTTAAGCTTTTTATTTTTCGGTGCTTGTCAACAGTCCACACAAATTGATTTTAATACTCAGATAAAACCGATAATTAATGATAAGTGCATTAGTTGTCATGGAGGTGTAAAAAAGAATGCAGGATTTAGTTTTTTATTTGAAGCGGAAGCCTTGGGCGATACCAATGAGGGAACGCCAGCGATCATTCCTGGGAATTCCAAAAAAAGCAGAATGATTCAAAGGCTTCATGAAACAGATTTAGAATTACGCATGCCTTATGAAAAGCCTGCCCTGAGTAAGGAGGAAATTAAACTTTTTACGAATTGGATCGATCAAGGGGCAAAATGGGGAACACACTGGGCCTATATCCCTCCTAAAAAGAAAAAACTTCCTGAAGTAAATCCCAAGTTTAAAAAAGCCAATTTTCTACAAACGCCGATAGACTTTTTTACTGCGGCTAGAATGGAAGATTTGAGCTTTGAGCCTAATGAGATGGCTGAAGACAAGTTACTCGCTCGAAGACTGTCATTTGATGTCACGGGACTACCACCAAAAAAAGCCCTTTTTGAGGCTTATATCCAAAAAGAGATTACTTACGAAATGTATTTAGACAGTTTATTAGCTCAGTCTAGTTATGGCGAAAAGTGGGCAAGTTGGTGGTTGGATTTGGCCCGATATTCAGATACCAAGGGATATGAAGCAGATAGAGGAAGAACTATTTGGAAATATCGTGATTGGGTCATTAGGGCACTAAATAATGATATGAAATTTGACGAATTTACCATTCAACAACTAGCGGGGGACCTGCTTCCCAATCCAAGCTATGATCAACTTTTAGCAACTGCCTTCCATAGAAATACCATGAATAATGATGAAGGTGGAACTTCTGATGAAGAATACCGTACTGCTGCCGTAATCGACAGAGTAAACACCACTTTTGATGTGTTTCAAAGTACGACAATGAGTTGTGTTCAATGTCATGACCACCCCTATGATCCATTCATCCAAAAAGAGTATTATCAATTAATGTCCTTTTTTAATAACACTCGAGATGAGGATTTAATGGATGAGGCTCCGAACCTAAGATCCTACAGTAATGAAAATAACAAACGCATCGAAACTATATTGGCGTGGATTTTAAAATTTGGAGATCAAAAAACTCATGATTTTTACAAAGATTTTTTTCAATTTTTAGAGCCAAAATATCAAGCACATAATTTTGAAGTATTGGATTCTGACAATGCCTATGTTTCAGGAGTGACCCTTTCTATGCGAAACAAGGGGCAGGCAGTTTATAAAAACATCAATACTAACGGGAATCAAAACATGTATTTTAAGTACAGTCCTACCCGGCATAAAACAGTGTTAACCTTTCGTAAAAATAGTCCAAAAGGAAAAGTATTGGGGAGTATTCAGTTGAATGAAATTGGGACTGCTCAATTTCAAAATCCAAAAAATCAATATGCCAAACTTGAGATTAAAGCGGTTGAAGAACCTTTTGATCTGTACGTAGAAGCTCAAAACCCTGAATTAAAAACGAATACCATAAAGGGTTACAATTACAGCGATATTGCTGTTTCCCTTCATTGGTTTTCTTTTACCCCGGAGCTTCCGGGTAAAGGCAATATTGGACAATTTAAAATTGAAAGAGAGATTAATACCGTACTGAACAATCCTGAACACTTGACCCCTATAATGGTAGAAAACAAAGACTTTATGAAAAGAAAAACACATCTGTTTGATCGGGGGAGTTGGTTAAGTAAAAAAGAAGAGGTTTTCTCAGCGGTTCCCCAGACCTTGAATCCTTGGGATAATGAATTAGAAAACAATCGACTAGGGCTTGCAAAATGGTTGGTGAGTAAAGAAAATCCTTTAACTGCAAGAACATTAGTTAATAGAGTATGGTATCAGATTTTTGGAAAAGGGTTGGTGTTGACTATAGAGGATTTGGGCACCCAATCTGAACCACCAACACACCCCGCGCTCTTGGACTGGTTGGCGGCTGATTTTGTAAGTTCACAAAATTGGAGTTTGAAAGGATTAATCAAAATGATTTTGATGTCTGCTACTTATAGGCAAAGTTCAACCATAGATGAGACAAAATATGCTTTAGATCCTGAAAATTTATTTTATGCGAGAGGACCTAAGTTGCGTTTAAGTGCTGAAGAAATACGAGATCAAGCGCTCTTTGTTTCTAATTTATTAAGTGATAAAAAATACGGTCCGGGGGTAATGCCTCCTCAGCCAGAGGGAATCTGGGAACATGCCTATCTTGGAAACTTATGGAAAGAAAGCAAAGGGGAAGATCGCTATCGTAGAGCAATTTATACCTACCTTAAGAGGACCAGTCCTTATCCCTCTTTGATTTCATTTGATGCCGGTAGTAGAGAAGTATGCTTAGTTAGAAGATCACCTAGCAATACTCCGCTCCAAGCTTTGGTAACTTTAAATGATCCGGTTTTTCTTGAAGCCGCTCTCAATCTTGCTACTTTGAATTCTGATTTACCCAAGAGGAAAGCTATTAAAAAGATGTATCAGACGGCAGTATATCAAGAAATTGATCAAGAAATTCTAGACCTATTAGAAGCGCTTTTTGACGAAGCTTATCAAGATTTTGATCAGACACCAGAAAAATTGAATGACTTTTTTAATCAAGAAAGTCAGGTTGATAAAAAATTAGCAGCTCTGGCTGTTGTAGGAAACGCAATTATGAATTTAGATGAATTTTTGACTCATGGATAATTTAAAAAGACTTCTAACAGAGAATAAAGAGTTGGAAGCCAGGCTCAACAGTAGGCGTCATTTTTTAAAGGATTGCACTCTTGGACTTGGGGGAATTGCCTTGGGAAGTTTATTGAACTCTTGTTCTTTTGACCAAAAAAAATCCTACGACTATACTGCTAGTAGAGGCTTAAATCCGATGGCTCCACTTGCCCCTCCTTTATCCCCAAAAGTTAAGCGTGTGATTTATTTACATATGGTGGGCGCTCCTTCTCAATTGGAACTATTTGATTATAAACCAGAATTGGCAAAATTGCACAATAAGCCTTGTCCAGCCTCCTTAATTGAAGGGAAGGAATTTGCCTTTATTGAAGGAGTACCCAATATGTTGGGACCACAAGCGACCTTTAAAAGAGCAGGAGATTCAGGAAATTGGGTTTCCAATCATTTGCCCCATTTTAAAAATGTGGTCGATGAAGTTTCCTTTTTAAAAGCAGTTCACACGGATCAATTCAACCATGGCCCTGCACAATTATTAATGTTTACCGGTAGCGCACGCTTTGGAAGACCTTCCTTGGGTTCCTGGATTACCTACGGTTTAGGATCTGAGAATAACAACCTTCCAGGCTTTGTGGTATTAACTTCTGGAGGTACTCCTGACGCAGGAAAAAGTCTGTGGGGAAATGGTTTTTTACCCTCAATATATCAGGGAGTTCATTGCCGATCAAAAGGGGATCCAGTACTCTATCTGAAAGATCCAAAAGGGGTTTCCAGAGACCTTAAAAGAAAAGTAATCCAGTCCATCAATGAAATTAATTACAAAGAATTTCAAAAATTTAAAGATCCTGAGGTATTGACAAGAATAAGTCAGTATGAAATGGCATACAGAATGCAAGTTTCAGTGCCAGAAGTAATGAATATTGATGATGAACCAGATTATATAAAAGAAATGTACGGGGTAAAACCAGGGAAAGAGTCTTTTGCCAACAACTGTTTATTAGCAAGAAAAATGGTTGAAAAAGGGGTGCGTTTTGTTCAACTTTACGACTGGGGATGGGATTCTCATGGAGCGAGTGAATCCGAAGCATTGAGCAAAGGATTTTTAAATAAGTGTAGAGACATGGACCGACCGGTAGCTGCCCTAATACTTGATTTAAAACAAAGAGGATTGTTAGAAGACACCTTAGTGGTATGGGGAGGAGAATTTGGAAGAACACCGATGTGGGAAAACCGTGCGGGAATCCAAAACTCACTTATTGGAAGAGATCATCAAGGAGAGGCATTTACCATGTGGATGGCAGGTGCCGGTGTTAAAAAAGGATATGTCCATGGGGAAACAGATGAAATTGGTTTTAGAGGAATTAGTGGGCGAGTTTCTGTTCACGATATACAAGCGACAATATTACACTTACTCGGTTTTGATCATGAGCAATTTACCTTTGATTTTCAGGGACGTCCTTTTCGACTTACTGATGTTGAAGGACGCGTAATACACGAAATTTTGGCATAAATCAACAAAAGAAATGAAGTTTATTTTAAAAACACTGATTTTATTGCTATTGGCCTCCCAGTCGGCGTGGTCACAAAATGAAGTCTTATTTTTTCAAACGAATTGGGGTTTTGAAGGTACATGGGAAGCCTTTTTTTTAAAAACAAAATCTTCTGGTTATGATGGAGTTGAAATCTGGCTTCCGAAAAGTGCAACAGAACAGCAAGAGGTTTTAAACGGATTAAAAAAACACCAATTGAAAGTCATCTACTTATGTGGAACAAACAAAAACCTTCCCTTTGATGAGAGTTTATTGGCTTATCGAAACGATTTAATTAGGGCAATTGCTCAAGACCCTTATGCGATTAATTCGCATACGGGGAATGACTTCTTTTCGTTTGAACAAAACCTTAAATTTATTGAGGTAGCTAACGAATTGAGTAACAAATACGACATTCCAATTTACCACGAGACCCATAGGGGAAGATTTAGTTATTCTTTACCCGAAACAAAACGGTTTTTAGATTCTGATCCAACTTTTAGACTAACCTTAGATATAAGTCATTGGTTTGTAGTACATGAATCCTTGTTAGTAGGGCAAAAGCAACATTTAGATGAGGTGGTAAAAAGGACTGACCACATTCATGCTCGTGTGGGTTTTGAGGAAGGACCTCAAGTAAATAATCCTAAAGCTCCAGAGTGGAATAAAGTATTGAATCGGCATGTATCGATTTGGGAGTCCATCATTTTAAGTCATTGGGAAGCGGGAACTCCCATAACTATTACAACGGAATTTGGACCTCCAAACTATCTTCCAACCGAACCCTTTACTCAAAAACCATTAAGTAACCAGTGGGGGGCTAATGTTTTTATCATGAAAGCAATTAAAGAACGAATAAATCTTAGTAATTAATTTGATGGATGGTCTTTTAACATTTATTGGTCGTTTTCATCCTTTGATTGTTCATCTACCTATTGGTTTTATTTTGCTGGCTTTGCTTTTGGAATTTAGTAAAAGCAAATTCAAAGAAGCTAAAAAAGTACTCAAATTCATCATGCTATGGGCTATCATAAGTGGCTTTTTTTCAATTGTAACGGGATATTTTCAATACCTTCAAGAAGGTTATTTGTGGGAAACTGTTCAAGCGCATTTTTATTTGGGATTAATTACACTAATGTTCTCTATAGGGTTTTATATTTTCCTTCAAGGGAGTACAATTTTAAATCGTCTTCCCCGAACTTTCTTTTCCTTGGGACTTTTAGTAGCTATCCTTTTCACGGGTCATCTGGGAGGAACGATTACTCATGGAGAAGCGCATTTAGCAGAACCTTTAGAAGAATTGTCTTCAACCTTATTTGGAATTGAAGAAAAGGAAAATGGACTTTCATTAACCGATGAAAACTATAAAGAGCAACCTATTTACAGCAAAGTGATCGCCCCTATACTTTCAAAAAAATGCGTGAGTTGTCATAATTCTAAAACAGCCAAAGGAGGATTGCAAATGCAAACCTTTGAAGCTTTTCAAAAAGGGAGTAAAAACGGCCCCATTATAAATTATGATAATCCAGAACTGAGTGAACTTTTCTTGAGGATACATCTTCCCCTAGGAGAAAAAAAGCACATGCCTCCGAAGTCTAAAAAGCAACTCACTAAAGCAGAAATTAATTTAATCAGTTATTGGATCGAAGCGGGAACTCCGGAACGACAAACACTGGGTCAACTTGACCTAAACCGCAATCTGATCGAACCTTTTTTAATAAAAGACGAGGTGCCTTTTTACCCAATTCTAAACCTTGAAGCCCCAGCACCAGAAATAATCAAAAATATAGAATCAAAAGGGATCATCATTTCACCAATAAAGCGAGAATCAAACCTTTTGACTATTAGCACACTTAATGTTCCCAAATTTAATGTTCGTCAGCTTGAAGAATTAGAAGGGATTCGGGAACAACTGGTTAGTATTGATTTGAGTTATAGTTCGGTAAACGATTCTGTTTTTAGAGTACTTTCTGAGTTTCCTAATCTAGTTCAAATCAAATTAAATCACACCCAGATTACAGGTAAAGGAATCCATTCCTTGAGTAATTTAAAGTATTTGAAAAAGCTTTATATGGTTGAAACGGCACTTGAAAGTGCCGCACTTTCGTCCATTAAAAACTTGGCATCTATTGAGCAGGTTTTTATATTTCAATCGGACAGAAATTTGATTGAGGGAGTAGAATTATCTCCTGATTTACAATCAATATTAGAATATGGGAATTCTATTTTACCGAAACTCCCTACAGATGACCTTGTTTATTGAAATTTTATAAAATTAAACAGTTGTTTTAAAATCTTTTTGAATCTTAAATTAACCCTTTTCGGCACGATGGATGGTGTTGATTTTATGAACGTTCTTATATCCATAACATTTAAATTTTATACTTTAATTTTTAATATATTGTAAAGAACAATTAGTATTAACGAAGCTCTGGAAAAGCTTGAAAATTTGACAAAGTTGAGATTTAATAATCAAGTTGCTCTTGTTTTTGGGGGCGGTAGGGGAATAGGAAAAGCCATAGCAACCCGTCTATCTAAAGAAGGGGCCAAACTTATAGTGATTGATATTCTGAAAAATGAAATTCAAAAATTGAAAAAACAAATCTCGGAGCTTGGAGGAGAGATTGAGGTCTTTAATATTGACATTTCAGATGAGAATAAAGTCAACGAATGTATTCAACTAGTCTTCAGTAAATTCAAGAAAATTGATATTTTGATTAATACGGTTGGTATTGTTGGTCCTTCTAATTGTCCAATCGAAGACTATCAATTACAGGATTTTATAAATGTAATAAATGTCAATTTAGTTGGGGCTTTCATCATTTCAAAAGCGGTCATACCGATTATGAGAGAAAAAAATTACGGACGTATTCTACACATTGCCTCTATTGCAGGAAAAGAAGGAAATCCTGGTATGGTAGGGTATTCTTCCTCAAAAGCTGCTTTAATTGGAATGGTAAAGGGTCTAGGAAAAGAACTAGCCCAAACTAATATAACGGTAAATGGGGTAGCCCCTGGATTGATTTCTAGCGAGATGAATAGTGATACTGATCCTAAAATGCTTGAATATATGGTTAATAAAATTCCTATGAAAAGATCAGGAACCGTTGAGGAGGTTGCAGCACTGAGTCTATGGATTGTTTCCGGAGAGGCTAGTTTTAATACAGGGACTATTTTTGATATTTCAGGAGGGAGAGCTACCTATTAATTTGATACTATGGAGGATAAACATTTTTTAGATCACATCAAAAAGAATTTAAACACTGCAGTGGTGGGAGATATTATGGATCAACTGGGGTATCAAAATCAATTTTTAAATCCAAAGATTAAACCCCTTAGAGATGACATGATTTTAGCAGGGAGGGCAATGCCCGTTCTAGAAGCCGATACATTAGACAACATTTCAGCAACGTCTAATGCATCTCTCAAAAAACCTTTTGGACTAATGCTTGAAGCACTAGACCAGCTCAAAGAAAACGAGATTTATTTGTGTTCGGGCGGGACACCCACTTATGCACTCTGGGGTGAACTCATGAGTACTCGTGCTTTAAAATGTGGAGCAACGGGGGCTGTTTTAAATGGCTATTCAAGGGATACACTTGGCATATTAAAATTAAACTTCCCCACTTTTTCGTACGGAACCTATGCACAAGATCAAGCACCTAGAGGTAAAGTTATAGATTTTAGGGTTCCGATTAAAATAGACAATGTAAGTATAAACCCAGGGGATCTTGTTTTTGGAGACATTGATGGGGTTTGTATTATTCCACAAAAAATCGAAAAAAAAGTTATTCAGTTAGCAGATGAAAAAGTAAATGGTGAAAATTTAGTCCGAAAATCAATTGAAGCTGGAATGAGTACCGTAGAAGCTTTTAAAAAATATGGGATTATGTAGAATATTATGAAAATAGATCTTTCAAATAAAAATTTTCTTGTTACAGGTAGTGCTGGATTTGGAGTGGGGTCAGGAATTTGTAAAGCCATAGATAACGCTGGAGGTACACTAGTGATCAATGATCTTTCAGGAAAAAAGGTACAGGAAGCAACAACCCAATACAAAAATGCTATCGGGATACAAGCTGATATAAGTAAGAGTGAAGAAGTAATCCATCTGTTTGATGAAATTAAAAAACAAGTCGGACCGCTTCATGGGGTAGTAAACAATGCTGGAATTGGACACCGAAAGCCTGCACACATGACCGATTTAGAAGAATTTGATGCACTTTTCAACACCAATTTTAAGGGGGCATGGATGATCTCAAAGGCATTTGCACAAGATTGTATCGAACATCAAATTAAAGGGAATATTATTAATATTTCCTCTGTTCATGCATTTAATTCCACGAACAAATATTCCCTCTATGCCTCTACAAAGGGAGCTTTAAACAACCTTACTAGAGGGCTGTCAATAGAATTGGGGAAATATGGAATTCGTTGTAATGGAATTGCCCCAGGATATGTGGACTCAGCCTATAACGTAAAAGCTGTTAACGAATGGTCTGATGAGCCTGAACAATGGATAAAAGATCAAGTTGAAGAGTATCAAAGCCTTCCAAAAGTTATTACATCTACAGACTGCGGAAACGCAGTAGTTTTCCTACTTTCTGAGTATAGTAAATCCATCACAGGTCAGATCATAAAAGTAGATAGTGGATTTACAAATTTACTTTACAGCAACAGTTTTTTACCTTAAAAAAAGAACCAATGAAAATTTCTAAAATCAACCTATATGAGGTAATTGTTCCAGCCAAAAGGGGGGCTATTCAAAGCAGTACCATCAACAAACCTTTACACAAACTTTCTCGTGGAACAGAAATGGGTTGGTCCATACAATTTGATGAATTATCAAAAATTTTAATCGCCATTGAATTGACAAATGGGGTTACCGGTTGGGGAGAATGTTATAGAGGGAATGACATCGAAGCGGTAAAACAAGTGGCTGAAAAGTTTGTTGGCATGTCAATTGAAAAAATCTTAAGGCAACAACTTCCAATTCCCTATACCAGAATTTATGATGGTTTTGAATGTGCAATTTGGGATTGTTTTGCCCGGTTAAAAAATATTCGAGTCGTCGATTTACTAGGAGGGGCTGTTCGGGATAAAGTAAAAGTTGGAAGTTGGTCAAGTCATAGGGCAACCGCCGAGGTGGGTGAAATTTCATCAAATTTCGCGGCTATGGGTTATGATTGTATTAAGTTTAAAACAGACCTTGAAGACGATATAGAGGCTTGGGCAACATCAATAAAAAGTGCTTCCCCCGAGATGAAAATAATTTTTGATCCCAACGAAAGATGGATTTCTTCATCCGAAGTTAAAACAAGAATAGACCAACTAAAACAAATAGGGAATACCTTTTGTATTGAAGATCCCATACCTCGATGGAAAATTGAAGAGTATGCTCAACTAAGAAATTACTCTCCAATACCAATAGTACTTCACGTTTCATTACCTTATGTGGATCATGGGCAAAGGATTCATGATGCCATTAGAGCGATTCAACACCAGGCCGTTGACGGGTTCAATTTCAATTGTGGATTGGCTCATTTTCAAAAGTTAGATCATTTAGCTACTGCTGCGGATATGTTCTGTTGGCACGGCTCGGAGATTGACTTAGGAATCATGGAGGCTATGTATTTACATTCATGCGCTGCAGCCCAATCTTGCGAGTGGCCTAGCGATATTTTTGGGAGACTCATTAGAGAACACGATTTATTAAAAAAATCAATTTCTATTGAACCTCCATATGCCTACCTCCCAGAAGGTCCAGGTTTGGGTGTTGAACCCGATATGGAAGCTATCAATAATTACTTAATTAACACGATCCAAGTTTAAAATTAATTCTTACAGACAGTATGAACCCTTTCAATCAAGAAAAAGAAAAAGACAAAGCGCAATTATGGGAAATGTTGGTTAAAAGAGATTCTTTGGCTTTTGTAAATCAAGATTGGGGTATGGTCAAAGATGATTTTGTTCCAACGCATTTTATGGGCATTCATGCCCACAATGAAAGCAACCCAGACCTCTGGAAAATCAGTTTTCCCAATTTAAACCGTTATCGGGATGAATGGCTTAAACAAGCTAAAGCATTTTCAAGTGATCCTTGGATAGAAAAACCCTACGACATTCTTTTAAAAGTAACGTATCTAGAAGATATTGAAATCAGCGGTGACAAAGCTTTATTGCACAAAAAATTTTCTGGATTCGCAGAAAAAACCAATGGGGAGAAAGAAACTTTCAACTGGCAAACTATTTATCGATGTGTAAAGGTAAATGAGAAGTGGAAAATTGCCGGATTTATAGGATACCTCCCTTTGAATATGAAAAAAGAGGATCAAATTGAAACTATTTCAAAATCAGTACCTGTGGGAGCAAGTCAACATATTACTGCAGGGCCGTATTCCCCTTCACTCAATGTAAACGGAACAAATATCGTGGTAATTTCAGGCCAAGCAGCCATTAATAAAAGTGGTGAAATCATTGGTGAAAATATCGAAGAACAGACGGAATTAACCCTGCGCAATTGTCAAAAACAATTGCTCTCTGCCGGAGCCTCATTAAATGACGTTTTTAAAGTAAATGTTTATTTAAAAGATATTAAGCAATGGAGCCGCTTCAATTCGGTTTATGCAAAATATTTTATAGAACCAAAACCTGTTAGAACTGCAATTGAGGCAGGTTTAATTGAAGGGCTTTTGGTTGAGATTGAAATGTGGGCAGCTAAAAATTAAAATCATGATTTGGGATCATCTTACTTCTGAAGAAACAAAAAAGGTTAACAAAACATTACCCGTCGTTCTTTTGTTGTGTGCAACAGAACAACACGGTCCTCACCTTCCACTATCTACTGATAGACTAATTGGAGAACACTTTCTCGATGAAATCAATCAATTAATGGAAAAAGAAGTGATTATACTACCTATCATTCCTGTGGGATGTTCGGAACATCATATGGACTTTAGCGGATCTCTAACGTTCAAACACGCTACCTTTAAAGCTTTAGTTAAAGAAATGGTAGAATCCATGATTGTTCACGGGTTTAATAATTTTTTATTACTAAACAGCCACGGGGGAAATCAAGGGATTGGCCAAGTAATTATAGAAACACTGGGGAATAAGTATTCTGACTGCAAATTCAGTTTAATTACCTGGTGGAAAATAGCTGGTGATGAATTAAAAAAGATTAACAAGTCAGGTTCTGGAGGTACTGGTCATGCGGGTGAATTTGAAACCAGTTTAATGCTACATATTGCTCCAGAAATGGTAAGGGAACAATCCATTAAATCCTTATCAAACCAGCAATTTGATCCCTTAGTAGGGGACATGATAAACGCACCTCAATTTTCTTATTTCCAAACGATCAAGCAAATTTCTGCAAATGGAGTGGTAGGAAGTCCAAGTTTTTCATCAAAAGAACAAGGGGAAAAGATTTCTCAAATTGTCACTTCAAAATTGGTTGATCTTATTAAATCATACCTCCTTTGACAAATTTTGATTTTTTTGTTGATGGACCGATAGTATTGCTATACTTCTCTATCATCTTTTTGGTAGGTATATGGTTACGGAAATACGTTTCCAATATGGATCATTTTTTAGTTGCAAATAGGGGAGTTGATGTATATCTCGGGATTGCTAGTTTGGCAGCAACAGAATTTGGAATAGCTACCTGTATGGCAAATGCAGAATTAGGATTTAAATATGGATTAAAAGGAATAATCCCCGGTATCGCACTAGGAGGATCTATGTTTATTGTGGGGGTATCGGGGTTTTGTATAGAACCCCTTCGAAATATGGCTGTGATCACCATTCCTGAACTTTTTGAAAAAAAATTTGGAAAAAAAATTAGATGGGCAAGTGGACTGGTTATCATTATTGGGGGGCTGCTCAATATGGGTTTATTTCTCCGCCAAGCAGGTAGTTTTCTCAGTATTACTATGGGTATTGACGAAGGATATCTAGAAGTGTTAATGACTGTAATATTAATTTTTGTTGGATTTTATACCGTTATAGGTGGAATGGTTTCCGTTTTAGTTACCGATTATATTCAATTCATTTTAATGTGCTTAGGATTTGTTTCGATTACGGGAATCATCATTTATGAATTCGGCTGGTATTCCATTTTAGACGAAAGTAGAGCATTTCACGGTTCGGAAAGCTTAAGTCTTGGTTTTAATTCTGTTTACACCTTAGATCGGCTGATATTAGATATTTTAGTTGCTTTTGCATCGGTACTGACTTGGCAAACGATGATTTCTAGAATATTGTCTGCCAAGAATAGTAAAACTGCAAAAAGCATATATATGGTAACCGCTCCCTATATGCTTATGCGATTTGTAATCCCTGTTTTTTTAGGAATTAGTGCATTGTATTTTTTCGGTCCTAACAGTTATGGAGGAGGAAAAGAAATTTTAGCAATGCCCAATATGGTTGCTCAGTTGATACCTGTAGGATTGATTGGTATTGTGGTAGCTGCTATGTTAGCTGCCGACATGTCAACAAATTCTTCCTATTTAATCGCATGGTCTTCAGTCATATATAATGATATTTTAGCGCCAATCCACAAAAACAAGTGGTCCTCCAAAAAGGGATTATTTTACAATCGATTTATAATATGTTGTATAGGTTTATTTTTATTACTCTATGGATTGTGGTATCCTTTAAATAATGATTTATGGGTCTACATGCAGGTCACAGGGACCATCTATTTATCTAGTATGAGTGTCTTATTAATTGCCTGCTGTTATTTTAAAAATGCCAGTCCATTAGGTGCCGCTATAGCTATTATCATTGGGGCCGTAATTCCGGTTTCGTATTTATTTCTTCAAGACTTTTCTTTTTCTTCTGCTCTAGTAAAAAATATTGGTCCTTATAAGTTTGGCGTTCTCAGTTTCTTCTTGAGTAGTTTGGGGATGGTCATCGGTTCAATAATCACTAAAATCAAGTCAAAATGAAGTACCCTTTTTGGACCCTTTTTTTTATTATCTGCTATATTTGGTACGTTTTTGTAACAATTATGGTGGCCTTAAGAGGTTTTAAAAATATTAAAAAATTAATCCAAAGTATTGATCAAAAAAAGGTTTGACTTACTAAAAAAATAAACTGAAAAGAGATTGGTTATTGTTTTGATCTGTAAACGTCAATGGGTGCGTTATTTTTTGCAAAAATTAAATGGGCTTCTCCCTTAATGGTTATTGGGGCAATATCTCGGGTTTCTCCATAACTATTAAATCCACTTTTAGAATAGGGAATTGATTCGAAAGTTCCGTCTCCATTGCCTTTAAAAAACTCTCCTTTTGAAGCGTCAAAGCGACCTAATTTAACACGAGTTCCATACAAATTTCCACCAGTAATCAGATCCAAGTTCCCATCTTTATCATAATCCCCAGCAATCATACCATATACTGGGGTTATCTGAGCAAGATCAGGCAGTTGTTTTATTTCAAAGTTATCATTAGATAGGTTGAGTAAAATACTTGTTGTAAGCATTTGTGCTTCTAGTTTAGTTGCTTTTTGTAACGTTTCTTGATCAAATACATCTTCAATGGTTTGATTAGCATAAGAGGCATAGGAGACATATTTTGATTTTAAACTTACTAATTGGCTTTGAATATCATCTTTGGACAAAAAGGGATATTCTTTTCCATTATCTGTAATACATAAAATGGGATCCAGGGAACCGTTGTTATCAAAATCATCGTAATATAGCGTAAGAGGTGGTTTAAGTTGGGAGTTCATACCATAGTTTCCTAAAGCAAAATCAGTAATTCCATCTCCATTAAAATCCCCACTGACAATTCTATTCCATAGACCTGTAGTGGTTTTAAGGGTTTCATTTTGTGAATAAACAAACGATCCATTCATTTGATATAAAACTGTAACAGGCATCCATTCTCCTACAAGGATTAAGTCTTGTTGATTATCTTGATTAATATCTTTCCAAAGGATATCTGTTACATTGCCTAAATTATTTTGATTTGGGAGTCTGTCATTTGCTAGGCTAAATTGTCCAGAACCATTATTAATTAGAAGCTGACTGGGCGCTATTTCAGGATACCTTCCAGGTTTTTGCCGGGTTCCTACGAAAAGGTCTAAGTCTCCATCGTTATCAAAATCAGAAGCCTTAACGCTAGAGCCACTATGTAAAAATTTGGGGAGGCCATTAGCTTGTTTTAAGCGTCCATTTTCGTTGATATATAAGCGGTCTTGATAATCTTGTTCTTTATTTTCTGTCCCTCCACTAACAACATATAAATCTTGATCTCCATCGTTGTCACAATCAAAAAATAAGGCGGCTATATCTTCCTTAATCTTATCTTTTTCAAATGATATTTGAAAAGACTTAGTGAATGTACCTTTGGTGTTTTGGATCCAAATTTCTCCAGCCTCACCTTTGGCTCCACCAAGATAGAAGTCCTCTTTACCGTCACCATTTAGATCGCCTACTGCGATTCTTGGTCCTTGAGTAGAGAGAAAATGAGGCAATAAGCGTTGGTCTTTAAAATCGACATAATCATTTTCACGATGGACAATCTCTGGAGAGCTTTTAAGTTTTATTGACTCGAAAAGCGGAGTAGCTTTTATATTCTGAGAATTTTGAGCTAAATTATCCTTTTTTGTAATTGTTAGTAATTGACTGAATTCAGGAGTATAGACCATCTGTTTTAAACCATCTGGCCAAATAATTTTTATTGAATCAATTTTATTTCGGTTTCCAATACCAAAAAACAGTTTTCTACTTACAGAAGATTGGTATCCTCTAACAGGTTGATTAATTTGTTGTACAAGTAAGGAATCACTATACAAAGTTACATTTGCACCTATTCCCTCTTTATTTTGACACTGGGTGTCTTTTAAAATAATTTGTACTGACTTTCATGAACTTTGATTGAAATTA
>JALRDC010000053.1 GCA_023262245.1 Flavobacteriaceae bacterium | reverse complement strand
CCAATATCAAGTCCGACTGAAATACTTGTTTGTTCCATAATTTTAAGATGTTGTTGCTACGACTTGATTGTCATAGCTTAAATTAATTTTTTGATACCCTTTTAAACTATCTTGAACTCTTTGAAATGTGCAAAAGATCTTTAATTTTTGAATTTTATTTTCTACTGATGTAGGTGTTCCAAATATGACTTGAAAGTCAAAAGATTTTAGTTTTAATTCGTATTGATTCTCTTTCAAGCTCACAGAAATTAATTCTCTGTCCATAAATGGATCTTCTTTCAAATTTTGTATCAACGAAGCGGTAGTTTTCAAAGAAAGGGTTGAAGAAGTAGAATTAAATACAGGATATGGCGTTGAATCTATTTCCTTATATGAAAACAAAACTCCGTGTACATCAGAAAAATACATAGTTTCTGTAGCCACTTTAAAAAGCGGTTTTCTCTCCGTAATAAGAAGAGATAATTCGCCTTTGGGTTGAATAAATATTTCAACATTTTCAACCTCAGGTGTATTGTTGATTTGGTTTTCGAGCATGTTCAAATCTAAACTATCTTTCAGCAGACCAGACTGATTGTTTAAGTTTTGTGTTAACAATTTATTAACCACAGAGTCGTTCAAAAAGCGTGGTTTTGCAGTATAATCTACTTTAACTTCTAAGCTTGTTTTTTGGTTATTGCGATATTGTGAGAACCAAAAGCAACCCATTAGCGCAGTACTACTGAACAATAAAAACAATAAAGAATGATACTTTTTCATAGACTTAAAAATATTGTTTTAGCTGTTTTATTTCCGCTCCTATATCTCCTGCTCCGAGCAGGGCAAAGACTTCGGAAGCACTAGAAAGAATGGTTTCTTTAAGCTCGGTCTTGTGTATACATTTTTTTGATGAACATGGAATTGCATCCAATAAACGCTTCGCATCAATTCCTGGAATAGGCGCTTCTCTTGCTGGATAAATTTCCATTAAAACTACTTCATCGAAGCCTCCCAAAACCTCTATAAATTCACTCATAAAGTCTCGTGTTCTACTAAAAAGATGCGGCTGGAAAATCACACAATTTTTTTTAGTAGGGTAAAAACTCTTTAAGGTTTCTAAAACTGTTTTTATTTCTGTGGGATGATGAGCATAGTCGTCAATTATTATGCGGTTGTCCCATTTAAATACATTCATCCTTCTGTAAACCCCTGGGAAATTCATTAATGCAGGAAGGATTTGCTCCATTTTCATTCCCGCTTGATCCGCTAATGCAATTGCACCTAAGGCATTACAAATATTATGATTTCCCATTTGGTTGAATACAACATTTTTGTATTCACTCTTAGGGGTTGAAAGATCAAAACGATACCCTGTTTCGGTTTTTTTTAAATTGGTTGCCTTGTAATCTGCTGCGACATCAATCCCATAGGTCAGCCCAGAAAAAGGAAGTCCATGGGCAACAACAAGTTTTTGATCAACTTGCTCTGAAAACTGTACAAATGCTTTTACCAAGTTTGTTTCTGTTTCATAAATATCTAAATGATCCGCTTCTATAGATGTGATACAAGCCAGTGTTGGATACAGATGTAAAAATGAACGATCGTATTCATCTGCTTCGACGATATAAGTTTCGTTCCCCGTCTGAACAAAATTTGATAAATCATCTCTAAAAAAACCCCCCATGATGGAAGTAAACTTTTGATTGGCTTGGGAAAAAATGTGGGTTAAGATAGAGGAGGTAGTCGTTTTTCCGTGTGTTCCTGCAACAGCTATTGTTTTTTTACCAGCACATAGATCGGCAAGAAATTTGGCTCTTTTTCGAACATCATTCCCTTGGGATTGATAATATACCAACTGAGGATGGTCTGAAGGAATTGCAGGAGTATAAATGACTTTTACATCTGGACTCAGCAAGAGCTCTGGTAAAGCAGAAACAGCAGGATCGTAAGTAATACTAATTCCCTCATCTAGAAGTTGGAAAGTAGTTTCAGAAGGGGTTTTATCGTATCCAAAAATGCGATTTTCGGGCGTATTACAGAGACGAGCTAAAGCAGACATCCCTACACCGCCTATTCCAATGAAATAATAGATATGTCCTTCTTTACTCATTACAATAATTCTTGAATTTCATTAATAATTGCATTGGTGGCGTTTGGTTTGGCAAGACGTTTTAAGTTCGTTTGAGCTTGTTCTAGCTGAGAGGTATCATTTATCCATTTAAAAAAAGAATCTCTAAATTTTTCTTCAAGCTCTATTTCCTCAAGTAGCAGTGCGGCTTTCTCATTTGCTAAGGCTTGGGCATTATGAAACTGGTGATTTGCTGTTACATTGGGAGAAGGAATGAGTAAAAGTGGTTTTGCCACGCAGCTCAACTCAGAAATACTTCCAGCTCCCGCACGAGAAATAATGAAATCTGCAGCCGCATAAAGCTGTTCCATTTCATAAATGAAAGGTTTTATGACCACCCTATCTGATTCTAGTTCCTTATAAATTTCATAATATAAAGACCCGCATTGCCATAAAATTTGCAAATTCAATTTTTGTATGAATTTTAGTTCCTTCTGAATCAACTCATTGATACGACCCGCTCCTAAGCTCCCTCCGATGATAGCTAAGGTCTTTCGCTTCGGATTTAATCCAAAAAATACTTTTGCCTTTTCACTTGAGTGCTTTTGAGTAAGAATGGACCTCACGGGATTTCCTGTCAATCGAAGTTTATGTTTAGGGAAAAAGCGATCCATTTTTGGATAAGCGACGCATATTCGATCTACTTTAGAACTCAGTATCCGATTAGTTACTCCAGGATAAGAATTCTGTTCTTGGATCAGTGTAGGTAATCCTAGCCATTGTGCTACCTGTAATAAAGGGCCACTTGCAAATCCTCCGGTTCCAACCACCATATCAGGCTTAAAGCTTTTAAGTACACGTAATGCCTGAAACAAACTCACCAGAAGTTTAAAAGGAAACATCAAATTTTGAAGTGCCAAGGAACGCTGAAAACCACTGATCCAAAGTCCTTTAATTGGAAAGCCCGCTTGGGGTACTTTTTCCATCTCCATTTTTCCTAAAGCTCCTACAAATAAAATCTCTGCATCCTCGTAGATTTTTTTAAATCCAGAGGCAATTGCTATCGCTGGATAGATATGTCCTCCGGTTCCTCCCCCTTATATGATTAGTTTATATGCTTTCACTCAATACATTTAAGGGATTATTTTCATCGAAATCCAATTTCTCCTCTACTTCAACTTTCGCACTAACACTCAGAATCACTCCCATGGCTATGCAGGTCATCCACGCCGAAGTTCCACCGCTACTGATCATTGGTAAATTTTGACCCGTTACCGGAAGTACCTGTAATGCAACTCCAATATTTATAAAAGCTTGAAATAGAATTGGAATACCTAGTCCAATCACTGTTAGCTTTCCAAAAGTACTCGAGGTTTTATAAGAAATTACTACGACTCTGTAAAGTAAGAGCAAATACAGTAAAATAAGACCTACCCCTCCCAAAAGACCAAACTCCTCAACGATTATTGCATATATAAAATCTGAAGAGCTTTGCGGTAAAAAGTTTTTCATCCTACTTTTTCCTGCACCTAAACCAAAGATTTTTCCTGAAACTATCGCTGTCTTTGCTCTTGCAACTTGATAATTACCGTCTCCACTTTCTCCACTTCTGAAGTTTTCTATTCGGTTCATCCATGTGTCCACTCGATTAGGAAAAGCACCTGGAAAAGCTTTGACAAGCAAGAAAAAAAGAAAAACAGCTACCACTCCTGCTCCTATGATGGTAAACAAATAACGCAAAGGATATCCTGCTAGAAAAGCCAACATAAGTACCATAGAAAACAACAGAGCTGCTGTGGATAAATTTGAAGGAAAAATAAGAAGCACTACAACAAATACTGGAAGCCAAAAACGAAGCAAGGAGCTCTTAAATGTTGGGATGGCTTCCTTAAGTTTTGAAAGATAAGTCGCTGAATAAATCATTAAAACAACTGAGGCTAAGGTGGAGGTCTGAAAACTCAAGCCTATAATGGGTATCCGTATCCATCTACTGGCATTAGCCCCCGCTATGACCGTCCCTTGAGATGCGGTATATATGAGTAAGAGTACTACTACCGGAAGCATTAAAATTGAAATTCCTTTAAAATACTGAAAGGGTATTCTGTGTACTGAAAACATCAGAACAAAACCAATAGCTAGTATTACAAAATGTTTAATGAGATATCCCCAAGGAGTTCCCTTACCCACAACATAAACTAGATTTGAGCTTGCACTAAAAACAGGTAAAAAGGAAAAGACAGCCAACAAGGCCAAAATTCCCCACAATACTTTATCTCCTCTTAGCGCTTGTAACATTTCTTATAAATTTCTAACTGCATTTTTGAACTGTTCCCCTCGATCCTCATAATTTTTAAATAAATCAAAACTTGCACAAGCCGGAGAGAGTAAAACGGTATCCTTAGGCACCGCAATCTTATGTGCAATTTTTACAGCCTCACTCATTGACTGTGTTTCGATAAAAATTTCACTCACTCCTTCAAAAGTGTTTTTTAATTTTTCGTTATCCACACCAAGACAAATAATTGCTTTGGCCTTTTCACGTATTAAAGGAAGTAATTCTTCATAATTGTTTCCCTTATCTACTCCCCCCACTATCCAAATTAAAGGAGTATCAATACTCTCAATGGCAAAGAAGGTTGCGTTGATGTTTGTAGCCTTGGAATCATTTATGTATTGTACCCGCTGAATGCTGAGGACTTTCTCCATTCGGTGGGGGGCACCATTAAAATGAGATAAACTTTCTCTAATGGAATCTTTACTTATTTCAAGCAAGCTCGCTACCGTAGATGCTGCCATTGCATTAAGTAAATTATGCCTTCCTGAAAGAGGAAATTGAATAGAATTGATCATCGTTTTTTTATTTTTTGTTTGGATTATGATTTGATCATTTTCAGCATATACTCCTTCCTTGCCTAAGGGGGAGGCTAATGCTATTTTTTTAGCTTTTATTTTATTCATTTTTAAAGCTGCACTAAGAACAGGGTCTTCTGCATTGAACAACAAAAAGTCCTTGGTGCTTTGGTTTTTTGAAATCTTAACTTTCGCTGCTATATAATCTTCAAAGCGATAATTATATCGGTCAAGATGGTCCGGAGTGATGTTGGTAATCACAGCGATGTGTGGTGCAAAATCTTGAATATCATCTAATTGGAAACTACTTATTTCTAATACATAAAAATCATGATCACGCTCTGCAACTTGTAATGCAAAACTATTTCCTATATTGCCCGCCATACCCACATTAAGACCCGCGTCTTTTAAAATTTGATAGGTGAGTAATGTTGTGGTAGTCTTACCGTTGGTGCCAGTGATACCAATAAGTGTTGCAGAAGTATGTTGTGCTGCAAATTCAATCTCTGATAAAATGATTTTCCCTTCTTTTTTAAGAGCTTGTAATAATGGGATATCTGAAGGGATCCCTGGACTTTTAACAACAACTTTTGCAGCTAGCATTGCTTCAATGGAATGCTGTCCTGCCTCCCATCGAATACCCTCTTTATTTAATAAACCTTGTAGTTTTTGATCAATCTTGTTTTGATCCGAAATGAAAACATCAAACCCTTTCTTTTTAGCTAAAAGGGCTGCACCTATTCCGCTTTCACCTGCTCCCAAAATGACTAGTTTTTTTTCCATCATCTGAGCTTAAGAGTTACAACGGTGAGCACGGCTAAAACAATTCCAATTATCCAAAAACGGGCTACAATTTTACTTTCATGGAATCCTAACTTCTGATAGTGGTGGTGCAATGGTGCCATTTTAAAAATCCGCTTTCCTATGCCTGTTTTCCCTTTTGTATATTTAAAATAGCTTACTTGTAGGATTACGGATAGCGTTTCTATAAAGAACACTCCACAAAGCAATGGGATTAGTAATTCTTTTCTAATAATTACTGAAATAACAGAGATAATTGCTCCAAGAGTTAAACTTCCCGTGTCCCCCATAAATATTTCAGCTGGATAGGTATTAAACCAAAGAAAACCGATCAAGGCTCCCAAAAAGGATGAGATAAAAACTGCAATCTCTCCCACATTAGGGATGTACATAATGTTTAAATAAGAAGCAAAATTTACATTTCCTGAGACCCATGAAAATACCGCTAGTGCAAAAACAATTATTGCAGATATACCTGCCGCAAGACCATCTATACCATCGGTAAGATTGGCTCCATTAGAAACAGCAGTAATGATGAAAATTACCACAGGAATAAAAATTAACCAAGTGTATTTTGAAGCCACTCCTAACCAAGAAATTAAACTGTGATAATCAAATTCATTATTCTTAAAGAGAGGAATTGTTGTTAATGTTGCCTTTATGTCTTCTGTGTTTTGAGAAAAATCAAGCGTATTTTCAATTGTATTATCTTTGGGTTCAACCTGAATTCGGACTTTTACTTCAGGATGGAAAAAGAGGACTGAACCCACAAAAGCTCCAAGAATAACTTGTCCAACGATCTTAAATTTTCCCTGAAGCCCCTCTTTATTTTTCTTAAATATTTTGATATAGTCGTCTAACCAGCCGATAAAACCCATCCAAAGACTAGTGATAATTAACAATAGGATATAAATATTGTCTAGTCTTGCGAGGAGCAAAACGGGTATAAGCGTACTAAAGATGATAATCAACCCTCCCATAGTTGGCGTTCCCTCTTTTTCTTTTTGCCCGTCTAGACCTAAATCTCTTACAGACTCTCCAATTTGTTGACTTCTTAAATAATTGATAATGCGTTTTCCGAATAGCATTGAAAAGCCCATCGATAGGATAATAGCAAATGCTGCTCTAAATGAAATGTATTGAAACAAACTCGCACCAGGGAATTGGTATTGTTGTTCTAAGAATTCAAATAAGTTATACAGCATGAGTTAAGTATTTAAAAATATTTGTTGTGCTACTTCTAAATCGTTGAAGGGATATCGTTTTCCTTGAATTTCTTGATAAGGCTCGTGCCCTTTTCCCGCAATTAGAACGATATCACCAGGTTTTGCTAGCTGGCCCGCCATTGCAATGGCCTCTTCTCTAAGCGTTACTTTAAGCGTTTTCTTAAAATTTTCAGCAGAGACTCCATCAATCATTTGGGCAATAATCTCTGCTGGATCTTCGTCCCTTGGATTATCCGATGTAAAAATTACTTTATCACTCAGTGCAGCTGCTTTCTGACCCATTATCGGACGTTTATCCTGATCTCTATTGCCACCGCACCCTAGGAGGGTATATAAGGTTTCATTTCGAGTTCGAATAGAATTGATCGTTTCTAAAACATTTTCCAAAGCATCTGGAGTATGAGCATAATCAATAATTACTGTAACTCTATCGTTATTTTGAAAAGCTTGAAACCTCCCTTCAACACTTTTTAATTGGCTTATTTGCTTTAGAATATTTAACTGCGGAACTTCAAAAAGGTCTGCTACAGCAAAAACAGCTAGAAGATTCTGAGCATTGAAGTTTCCAACCAAACTGGTCCAAACCTCTTGGTTTTGAATTTTGAGAAGCATCCCAGAAAACTGACATTCCAATATCTGGGCTTTATAATCTGCCTGTTGCCGAGTAGCATAAGTATAGTTCTTTGCAACACAATTTTGCAACATAAAACTCCCATTTTTATCATCTAAATTGGTAAGAGCAAAAGCTTTTTTTGACAGTCCATCAAAAAAATATTTTTTGGTATCTCTGTATATTTTAAAACTTCCATGATAATCCAAATGATCGTGTGTAAGATTGGTGAAAACTCCTGCATCAAAATCCAAACCTTCTGTTCGGTGTTGTGCAATTCCATGAGACGAAACTTCCATAAAACAAAAAGCGACTCCCTTTCTAACCATCGCTTGAAGGTGTTGATTTAGAGCAATAGCATCAGGAGTGGTATGCGTATTATCCATTTCCTTTTTGGCATATTTTATTTTAACGGTAGACAACAAGCCACAGTCGTAGCCTTCGTTTGTAAAGAGATCATACAATAAGGAAGCGATTGAGGTTTTGCCATTGGTCCCTGTAATTCCAACCAACTTTAATTTTTCTGAAGGATTATCATAAAAATTTGAAGCAATGATACCAAGTTCCTTTGCAGCATTAGCTACTAAAACATAAGTCACCCCGTCCTTTCGCTCTTTGGGCAAGGATTCACATACTACTGAAAGCGCTCCCTTATCAATAG
>JALRDC010000005.1 GCA_023262245.1 Flavobacteriaceae bacterium | reverse complement strand
AACATAAGTAGGTTAAGTTCATGGTAAGATTTGGGGCAAAAAGGAGGAATTTATTCCTCCTTTTTATTTTAATAGGGATCCACATCAAAATTTACCCGTGTACTTCGAAAAGATGCAATTGCCTGGAAACTTTTATAGGTTTTTGCTAAAAGAGATTTTACTTCTTTAGTGTTTAGTTTGTGATCAACCTTAACCAAAAGTTGTTTGTGATATAAATTCCGAATTCGTGAAACGGGAGGAAATACAGGACCCAAGACAGATCCTTTATAAGATTGTTTGAAAACATTTGTAAACCAGTCTGAAGCCATATTTACCGTTTCGAATTGCCTACTTTTAAAAGTTATTCGTATCATTCTGAAATAGGGCGGGTAACGATACTGCTCTCGTTCCCTCTTTTGAATCTGAAATAGACTGGAATAATCGTGTTCTAAAATTTGTTTTAAAGTTGGGTGCTCTGGCTGAAAAGTTTGAATCAAAACACTTCCCTTGCTGTCGGACCTCCCGGCTCGTCCCGCAACTTGACATAACATTTGATAGCTGCGTTCATGAGCTCTAAAATCGGGGAGATTTAATACGTGATCTGCATTAATAACTCCTACTAAAAGAACATTTTTAAAATCCAAACCTTTAACAACCATTTGGGTTCCAACCAAAATTTGAATCTTACCCTGATCAAATGCTTCTATAATTTTGTCAAAATCCCATTTTCCTCGGGTGCTATCCCAATCCATTCTTCCAACAGAAACTTCAGGAAAAAGCTGTTGTACTTGCTCTTCAATTTGTTGGGTCCCCACACCTTTCGTAGTTAGTGTAGGCATTCCGCATGCATGACATTGTGTGGGCATGGGAATATGATAGCCACAATAGTGGCATCTCAATTGATTTTGACTTTGGTGATACGTTAAGGAAACATCGCATTGGGTACACTGAGGGGCATGACCACAACTTACACATTCTAAAATGGGAGCATAGCCCCTGCGGTTTTGAAAAAGAATAACTTGTTTACCGGCTTCTATTGTGCTTCTAATAGCATTTGATAAAGTTTCAGAAAACATGCCGGACATCTTTTTTTTCCTGTAAGCTTCCTTCAGATTAACTAATTCAATTTTAGGAAGAGATACTCCTCCATAACGTTCACTTAATTTAACCCATCCATACTTGCCACTGCGAACATTTTCTGCTGTTTCAATCGAGGGAGTTGCTGAACCTAATACAACCTTTGCATTAACACTCCTTGCAAGATAAATCGCACTATCTCGTGCATGATATCTGGGTGCAGGGTCAAATTGTTTATAGGAATTTTCGTGTTCTTCATCAACAATTACTAAACCTAAGTTTTGAAAAGGTAAAAAGATTGCCGAACGAGCTCCAACAATGATCTGCCCCGGAGAACTTTCGTCCAGTACTTGATTCCAAATTTCTGTCCGCTCGTGAATTGAATAACGCGAGTGGTAAACTAAGACTTGTTTTCCGAAACGCGCTGCTAGTCTACTAACAATTTGTGAGGTTAGTGATATTTCGGGAAGAAGGTACAAGATTTGTTTCCCTGCTTTTATCTGTTCAGATATTAAGTGAATATAAACTTCCGTTTTTCCGGAAGCAGTTACCCCCTCGAACAGGACAACTTCTTTCTTTTTTAATTTTGCTTTTATCTCTTTTAATGCTTGACCTTGAGCATCAGAAAGTTTCTTGTCTTTGAATTGACTCTGAGCGTGCTTTATGAGAATTCTATTAGTTTCTTGATAACTTTCTTTGAGGATTCCTTTGTTTATTAAAGTTTTAATAACACTGCTATTTACTTGAGCTTGCTCTTTAATCTTAGAAACTTCCATCCAAAGGTGTGAATCCTTTTTTTGTCCCAACATTGCCATCATTACTGCAATTTGATTTGGGGCACGCGCTAAATCACTAAAAAGGTTTTCCAAAGCTTTTGATTCTTGAAACGATTTTTCTAACTGAATCATCCGCACTTTTTTAGGCTTAAATTTTTCTTCCAATCTTTGATGAATCATGGCAACCTTTTTGTCAATCATATCCAAAACTAACGGCATTACCTTTTTAAGGTCCGTAATTTGACTAATTTCATCAAGTGTTAAAGATTGTTTTTGAAGTGCTTCATAAACCAAAAATTGAGTGTCAGAAAGTGCGGTTAATTGGTCTTCCGAAATTTCCTTCTTCACCAAAATGCTTTGACTTTCTATCATCAATGCTGCGGGTAAACTGGCACGTAGTATTTCCCCTGGGGTACACATATAGTAGTTTGACATCCACTTCCAAAAATCCAATTGAATGGAAGAAATGATGGGGGCTTTATCCATAATCATGACGATAGATTTGGGTTCATAAGTTTGAGGTGCCACCTGATGGACTCTACTGACAACAGCGGTGTAAATTTTTTGTTTCCCAAAGGGAACTGCAACGCGAAAACCTTCTCCTAATAGTTTTTTTTCTCCGGTAGAGATTCTATAGGTATAAGCCTTTGGCAAAGCTAATGGAAGCAGTACATCAATAAAATAATGTGGTGTTTCACTCTCCATCAATAGCCACCTTAGGTTCTCTTTTAAATCTGGTTATAGTCGCATTTAATTCAAATCCAAGAAGTAAAATGTTGGAATTCATCCAAATGTATAACAGGAAAATAAGCAGTGCTCCAATAGACCCATAAAGTTGATTGTAATTTGAAAAATTTTCAATATAAATCCCGAATCCATAGGTTGTTAAAAAGAAAAGCAAAGTGGTCATTAAGGCTCCGGGGGTGAAAAAATGATTCTTTCTTCCTTCTATGGTTCCAAAGTAGTACAGAATATTTACGGTTAAATAAATAAATAATCCAAAAAATGTAAACTGTCCAATCCTTGTCCAGCGTATTTCAGAAGGAATTAGTGAATCTAAATTGTTTAGTATGTAGAATTCAAAATAAAAAAAGATGATTACCGTAATTAAAGACAAGAAAGCTAATAATACACTTACTCCCATGGAAAGAAGGTATTGTTTAAAAAAGTTTCTTGAAAAAGTCACATGGTAAGAGACCTCAAAGCTTCCAAAAATGGATGATATCCCATTTGCTGACAAGAATACAGAAAGAACAAAAACAGATGAGAGTAACCCTCCTCTAGGCTTATTTCTAATATCCTCAAATATATCAGCAAAAAAAGTTTGTGTTTCTGGAGGCAGAAATAATTCAATGTAATTTAAAAAAGTCTGATCAAAATTTTCAATATGTATATAAGGGATCATATCGATAAAAGGGATCAAGTTTAGGATGAAAAGTAAAAAAGGAAATAGTGCCATAAAAAAACTAAAGGAGATACTCCCCGCCCTGGAGGTTAAAGCCCCTTTGACGATTCCTATTATGTACATTTCTAATAAATCATAGATTGAAAATCCAAAAAAGCCTGGTGGTTTTATGGCTTTTAAAAAAAATACAACTGATTTAACTACAGGAAGTTGCAATATTTTTGACATGATGCGATCCCTTTGAATGATACAAAGATAAAAGGCTAAATCATATGAAGAGATAAATCCCTAAAAAATCGAAAGGCTTTGTAACTTTACATTATGGAAATTCAATTGCTCTGTGTAGGTAAAACGGATCGTTCTTTTTGGTCAGATGCGGTAACAGAATATGAAAAAAGGCTACAACACTATGTTAAATTTTCCTTAGTATTTCTTCCCGATGTAAAAGCTCACAAAAAGACAAATTCATCCAAAATAAAAAAATCAGAAACAGAACGCATCCTTCAAAAAATCAAAAAAGACGATCTCGTCATACTTCTTGATGAAAATGGAATTACTCATACTTCTGCAAGTTTTGCTAAGGCTATAACATCATATATGAATAGTGGTAAACGCAGAATCGTTTTCATAATTGGTGGAGCTTATGGTTTCTCCGATTTGATGTATCAAAAATTTCCCTTGCGAATGGCTTTGTCTAAAATGACTTTTTCACACCAAATGGCGCGTTTATTTTTTTGCGAACAACTATATCGAGCCTTTACCATCATCAATAACCACCCATACCACAACCCGTGATGAAAATCATTTTTGCTACACACAATCAAAATAAAGTAAAAGAACTCCATCGGCTTTTACCTGATCCTTATGAACTATTAAGTTTAAATGATATTGGGTGTTTACCCGAGATTGAAGAAACAGGTAAAACTTTAGAAGAGAATGCTAAACTCAAAGCCGATTATGTGCGCTACAAGTATGGTTTGGATTGTTTTTCTGATGATTCAGGACTTGAAGTTGATGCGCTAAACGGAGCCCCTGGGGTATACTCTGCTAGATATGCTGGAAAGGAAAAAAACAATGATGCTAATATTCAAAAAATTTGGAAATCCTTAAAAGGTGTTCCAGATACGGCAGCTTGTTTTCGTTCTGTTTTTTATGTCCATTTAAGAGGAAAAACTTATAGTTTAGAGGGGCGTGTTGCAGGGAAGATCGTTTTTGAAAAGCGAGGTTTCGGAGGTTTTGGCTATGATCCAATTTTCATTCCTAATGGACACAAAAAAACTTTTGCTGAATTAGGAGATGAAATAAAGAATAAAATCAGTCATCGAGCTATTGCAACAAAACAGTTAATTGAACTGTTTAATTCAATCTAAAAATTCTATTAATTAAAGGGGGATTCGAAAGTGTTACGTGTTTTTTGTATAAATTTATCCCATGAGGAAGATTTGGGTAGCTTTTATAATTTTATTCCTTTACAAAGGATTTTCTCAAGAAGACTTTAGCGCCGTAGTTGAAAATGAAACTACGGGTTTACCCATGTCTAGTGTTCACATCCTAAATCTCACTCAAGTCATTGGATCAATAACCGATCAAAAAGGGAACTTTACCATTAAAGCAGAAGTAAATGATACCTTATACTTCTCTTATTTGGGCTTCAAACCTCTAAAAGTTGCTGTCACTAATGATATGTTAAAATTTGGAAACTCTAAATTTGTCATGACAGAGTTAGCTTTTGCATTAGAAGAAATCGAAGTACGTCCCTATCAGCTTACAGGATATTTAGATATCGACGTTAAAAATGCACCTATTAATACTGCCCGAAGGTATCGTATTTCTGGTTTACCTGATCTTGGATATGAATCGGGAAATAGAAGTTTGAGTTCTTTTTCAAAAGTAATAGGAAACGTCTTTAATCCAGTAGATTTTTTAAATAATATGTTTGGTAAAAATGCCACACAAATGAGAAAACTCAAACGCATGAGAGAGGATGATGAAATTAAAAACCTTTTGGTATCTAAATTTGATCGCCAGGTACTTATTCAACTCTTAGGAATCAAAAGAATAGACATTGATGAAATTCTGAGAAATTGTAATTATTCAGATGCTTTTATGAATGAAGCAAACGATTTACAAATACTAGAAGCAATTTCTAAATGCTATGAGGAATACCGCATTTTACAATTGTAAATGAACCCTCTTTCGGATTATTTCAATACGCTATCTGCAGCTAAAGCACACCGAATTGCCGCTTTAAACCATGTAGAGAACCATCCCCATACCATCCCTTTTCTTTTTCAACTTGCTTTTGATCCTTCTGCTCAAAGAGAAAATATTTACGCCGCTTGGGTTTGGGAGTTATTTACCATCAAAGATTTAAATCGTATTGACCCTTTTCTAAAAGAGGCACTTCCTTTACTTCCCAAAATCATGAATTCGAGTATGAGAAGATCTCTAAGTAAAAGTTTTTGGTATTTTCTAAAAGAGAAAAAAAACCAAGAAAAGTTAAATGACAAACAACGCTTACAGATTACAACAAGTTTTTTAGATTGGGTAATTACAGAAGATAAAACAGCACCTTTAAGCTTTAGTATAAAAATTCTATCCCTGTTCCAAGACCAACTTCCTGTATTAAAATGCCAGCTTGAAGATGTGTTATTGCATTCCAATAGAACCTTTCCAAAGGGATTGTATCCAACATTTGCAACAGTTTTTAAAAATTGATTTCACCTATGCTGTTTTTACTCGTATCTTTGCAGGACTAATTAAATCATCATGTTGCTTACCGCACTTAATGCCATCTCTCCAATTGATGGTCGTTACCGGTCCAAAACTAAATCTCTATCTTCCTATTTTTCTGAAGAAGCGTTAATAAAGTATCGTGTTCAGGTTGAAATAGAATACTTCATTGGACTGTGCCAAATACCGCTCCCTCAGCTCGCTGATTTCAACCCTTCACTTTTTGAGGAACTCCGAAGTATTTATAAGCACTTTTCTCCAGAAGATGCACTAGAGGTCAAAGAAATAGAAGCCACCACGAACCATGATGTAAAAGCTGTAGAATATTTTATTAAAAAAGAGTTTGACAAATTAGAGCTTCAAGCTTACAAAGAATTTATTCATTTTGGATTGACCTCACAAGACATTAATAATACTGCCATACCTTTATCAATAAAAAATGCCGTAGAGAATGTTTACCTCCCCACTTTAAACGGCGTTTTAGACCAACTTAAAGATATGGTTGAACAATATAAAGACATTCCCCTTCTAGCTCGGACTCATGGTCAACCTGCCTCCCCCACTCGATTAGGAAAAGAAATAAATGTATTTTTAAAGCGAATTGAAATACAAAAAGAAGTCTTAATAGGCTTGCCTTATGGAGCAAAATTTTCTGGGGCTACGGGAAACTTCAATGCGCACCATATTGCCTATCCGGACATAAACTGGAAAGCCTTTGGAACTCACTTTGTCGAATCGCAATTAGGGCTTAACTACTCTTTCCCAACCACCCAAATAGAGCACTACGATTCTTTAGCAGCCTTATGTGATGCAATGAAACGGATCAATACAATATTCATTGACTTAAATAGGGACGTTTGGCAATACATTGCTATGGATTATTTTAAACAGAAAATTAAGGATAAAGAAGTAGGATCTTCTGCAATGCCTCATAAAGTCAATCCTATAGACTTTGAAAATTCGGAAGGAAATCTTGGTTTAGCAAACGCAGTATTAGAATTTTTATCTTCAAAACTACCCATCTCTAGACTACAAAGAGATTTAACTGACAGTACGGTTCTAAGAAATATAGGGGTCCCTTTTGGACACACCCTAATTGGATTTCTATCCACTAGTAAAGGATTAGAAAAGTTAGTTGTTAACACCACCAAAATTGAAGATGATCTCAATGCTAATTGGGCTATAATTGCAGAAGCCATTCAAACAGTTTTGAGAAAAGAAGGATATCCAAATCCTTATGAAGCATTGAAAGAATTGACCCGAACCAACAATATCATTAATCGAGAAGCTATTCAACAGTTTATAGACCAGTTAGATGTAGAAGAAAGAGTTAAAACGCAACTAAAATCTATAACCCCTTTTAATTATACAGGGATTTAATTTTAAAATATTTCGTCTAGTTCGCCCATTGTAGATTTAAGTTCTTCTTCTAGTTTTTTTGGATCCACTTTTTTAACTAATCGTGAAAGAAGTATTGGATTGATATCGGACCCCAAAATACGCAAGACCCCAAAACCCATTTTCTTCGCATTAACAAATACGATTCCCTCCTTTATTCGATCTGTTTCCCCTTCAAACATTAGCTTTCCTTGACCCTTGTCAAATGCTTTGAAGTCCATGAGATGTTGGTATTTTTCATTTTCTAGAATGGTGGTAATTTGATTTAATTCTTTTTTATATTCCACTTCTTTCTCTTCTTTGAGGCGATAAAAAAGCAAATTCAATTTACCCACTCCAGCAATTGCCTCCTGTTCTTCTTGGGTTAAATTATCTTTTAAAAGATTCTCTAATTTAAAAGGAAGGTTCACTATCAAAAATGCGGGGTCTTCCATTTTTTCAACAAAGTAGGTTTGTAATGTTGGACCTTGCTCACAGCTTATAAATAGAAAAGCCGTAAGCATTGTCCAAAGAAAAAAGTATTTCTTTTTCATTATAATGTCTTTTTCTGTTGCGCCTTTTTCAATTGTTTTCCACCAGGAAGATCCATTTGATCAGTCAATTTTGAGATTTTGTTCAAGTCGATATCTCCTTCCAAAAGCAATAATACAGCCTCGATCATTCTGCCATTAAACTCTAAGTCATTTTTCGAGGATTTTGAGGTCTCGGTAACATACATTAACAGTTGTTCCACATGATCTTCTTTTTTTCCATCCTTAACATAGAACGTTACATTGGCTTCTGGATCTTTAACACTCATAAGTTGTTCAAGATCATTTTTAGAAACTTGCTGATTGACCCATTTTAGCATTTCTGCACTAATTTCTTGACTGGAAGATACCAATACTTTAAAATTATTTATGCTTGTGACCATCTCAAGATATTCTTGAGCTTCAGGATCATCTAAACTAATACTCATTTGTCCTAACATTTTAAACATCTTAGGACTAATGGAAACAAGAGTGACTTCATCATTTTCTGCATACTTTTCAAATATGGTTTGACCACTGACTGCAACAGATATTAACAAAGTGATTAAGAATAAGCTATTTTTTTTCATGATTTTTATTTTATTAATTTTTGAGTAGTTTCATTCCAATAGTCTAAGTAAGCTAATTGTTGAGTTCCTCGATTTAAATGATTAGAGAGGAGTTTAATATTTGATTGAAATTGTTCAAAAGCAAGATTTACATTCGCATTACTTAGCTCCGAATTGTTTTTTTCAGGCTTGGTACCTAAAAAGATTGTAATGATAATGGCAATCATTGCTGCTGCTGCCATCCAAGATTGGAAAACAACAGGCTTTTTAATTTGTTTTTTAGGGTACGCTTCCTTTTTTGCTGTGGAATAATAACCAAAAAAAGAACTATAGGGCTTCCAAGCAGAAGGGAGTTTCTTTGTATTAACAAAATAATATCTCAGACTTGCCTCTTCTTGCAAACTGGTTTCTCCTGCCTCATATTTTTTTAATAATTCAGATATACGCTTAGATTCCATGTGACTGTATTTCTAAAAATTGTTTTTTTATTTTTTTTCTTACTCTAGAGAGATAAACCCTAACGGTTACTTCGGGAATGCCTAATATTTTTGAGATTTGATCAAAATCATATTGTTCTATTTCTCTCAATTGAATAATCATGCGTTCCTTTTCGGGCAATCTATCTATTATTTTTGCAACCCAATCCAAGTCATTTGTTACCTCAACTTGTTTTTGAAGCGAACGAGATTTCTCAGAACTTATATGATCGTTAAGAGAACTCACTTGAGCCTGTTTTGATTTCAACCGATCCAAGCAATAGTTTTTTGCCATGGTCATGGAATAAGCTTCTAGACTTTTAAAAGAATTTCGCTTTTCTGGATCCATTTGCCACAATTTTACAATCACATCTTGAGTAGCATCTTCCGCTTCTTCTCTGGAAATTAAAATCCTTTTAGTAATGCGGAAAATTTTGTCGCGCATGCTTTGGATTTGATCTAAAAATTGTTGGTCGGCAGTCAACTGCATTTATTTATTACTTGTTTTGTTATGACGAATGTACTATCTAAATGTTACAGATGTAATAAAATTGATGCATTTTACTGTTAATTAATTAAATTTGGTTTGAAATTTATCTCAAAAAAAGCATGAAAAATATAGTTTCTTCACGAATTTTGATTCTTTTAGTTGTTATTTCCTTACTAGCCTCATGTTCCAGTAGTGATATTGGATACAGAGGGGAAATTCCACCTGCTTCAAATTTGGATACAGATGATGTGGCAATTAACCTAGAGGGAGAATTACAAATAAGTGATTTTGTATGGAAAGGACTGAATCAATATTACTATTGGCAAGAAGAGGTACCTGCACTCTCTGATGAGAAAAAAAATGATGTTAAAGCCTATGCTCAATTTATAAATCAAAACCCTGAACCTGAAGCATTCTTTGAATCCTTAAAACATGAAAATGATCGTTTCAGTTGGATCCAAGATGATTATGTACAATTAGAGAACACCTTGCAAGGAGTTTATGCAACCAATGGAGTAGAATTTGGTTTGCTTAGAGCTTGTGAAAACTGTAATGAAGTTGTTGGTTTTGTAAAATACATTCTTGAGAATTCTGACGCCGAGGGAAAAAACATTCAACGTGGAGACTTTTTTACTGGAGTAAACGGTACTGTTTTGACTACAGAGAACTATCGAAATTTACTTTTCGGAGAGGAGCTTACCTATTCACTTAATATGGCTGAGATCAACAATGGATCTTTAGTCAATAACGGTGTGGTTGTTGAACTCACTAAAATTGAAAATTTTGAAACCAACCCAATACAAATAAGTTCAATCATACCATATACCTCTGGAGAAACAGGATATTCTGGAAATATTGGATATTTAATGTATAACCAATTTGTTGCCGATAAAAGTGATGAACTCAATACTGTATTTGGAAATTTCCTAGCAGAAGGGATTACCGATCTGGTCTTAGATTTACGATACAACGGAGGAGGAAACGTAAGAAATTGTGTAGAACTAGCAAGCATGATTACTGGGCAGTTTAACAACGAAATTTTTGCTAAAGAACAATGGAATAGTAAATTAGATGCTTACATAAGGGAAGAATTTGGTGAGGAAAGATTAGTTGACCGCTTTGTTGGATTCCTTTCTGATGGAGAAGCCATCAACTCATTAAAATTAAATAGAGTATTTGTTATTACAACCTCTGAATCTGCTTCAGCAAGTGAGTTGCTCATAAATGGATTAGCCTCTTACATTGAAGTGATTCAAGTAGGGGAACAAACGGTAGGTAAAAATGTAGCTTCTATTACTCTTTATGATTATGTTGATAATGACGGCACTAGAAATCCTGATCATACTTATGCCATGCAACCTATTGTTTTAAAGATTGCTAATAACGACGGTTTTGCCGACTATGACAACGGACTGGAGCCCGACACACTGGTTGAAGAAAATATTCGCGAACTAGGTGTTCTAGGATCCCCTGAAGAAACTCTATTTGCAGCAGTACTATCCGTTCTTTCGGGGACAGCAAAAAGCTCATACAAAAGCAGTTCCTATTCTAAATCGCTATTCATTAAGGATCCTCTGATGGAAGAAAGACAACGCATGTTTGTTGATAAAGAGGAATTCTTTCGAGGTCAAAGTATTCGATAGTGCACCCCTCCTAGAAGGTTGCGTCCACGGGTTGCATAACCTTCAATTTCTGTATAATCTACATTGAACAAATTTGTAACGTGTAGAAAAAATCTTAAAGGTAGGTTCTTCAACTCTCGTGTAATACTAAAATTAATCAATTGATATTGATTCAAGACGGAAACATTATCTAGACCAAATCGTTTTCCGATAAGTTGTGAACTTAAATCTGCCGACCATCCCATCAAAAAGTTATAGGTCAATCGGGTTTGTGAGGAAACATTGGGTAAATAGCGTAAATCTCCCTCTTCTGTTTCGGTCAAAGTAAGTTGTTGATCTATTAGTAACTTTGAACCTAGTGTTGTACTAAGAGAAAATTCGGCACCAAAATATCGAGCTTGTGCATTAGCATTTTCATAACGATATGTTGTCAAATCATAAATTAGTGAGGGAGACTCTATTCTATTAAAATAAGTAGCGACCAGTTCTATATTTTTCAGGTTCATTACCAAGCCCGTCTCAAAAGATCTATTCTCTTCAGGTTTTAAATCTATATTTCCAGAATAAGGATCATATAATTGATATAGACTAGGAGCAATAAATGCAGTGCTGTATGCTGCTTGAAGTTTTAACCCATCATTTTTTTTTTGAAAAATTTGTACAGAAGGATTGAAGCTATAAGTAAATTGAGTTCCGTAATTACTATGTGAATTCCAACGTCCGCCGAGGTTTATTCGAAACTGTTCTGATATTTTAGCAACAAGATTTCCAAATAAATCAGTCTGACTGCTGTTTTGACCTCCTTCATAATCAGCGTAATTTTTCTGAATCAATCCCCCTAGAACAGTATATAATCGATCCCCAAAAACATATTTGTTAAAGAGCTC
>JALRDC010000117.1 GCA_023262245.1 Flavobacteriaceae bacterium | reverse complement strand
AGGTATAGAATATGAAATTGCAAATCAGCAAACCAAGAGGTTATTAGAGTGGGATAACCGTTACGCCGAAGCAATTCGTGACTTAAAGTCAAAAATGGATACGCTTTATAGGGAATTGGAATAGTCCAATTTCTTAAGGTTTGTAACCCGGTCCTTTGATAAATTTTCCTGGAAGTTTTTGAGTATGCTCACCATTTTGAAGGACTTGTATTCCGTTTACAAATACATCTCGAACTCCCGTAGCGTATTGCATCGGGTTTTCAAAAGTAGCATGATCTCTAATAGTATTAGGATCAAAGATTACCACATCAGCAAAATAGCCTTCTTTTAATAGACCTCTTTGTTTGATTTTTAAATTAGAAGCGGGTAATCCAGTGAGTTTGAAAATCGCTTCTTCGAGGGGGATGATTTTTTCCTCTCGCACATATTTTCCTAGTAATCGAGAAAAATTTCCAAAGGCACGAGGGTGGGTACTATTTTTTAGAAAAACCCCTTCAGGAGCCATTGACCTTGCATCAGAACCAAAACTCATATAGGGAAGTTTGATTTGCCTTTTAACATTTTCTTCGCTCATCAAAAAGTAAACAGTGCCCACCCTACTTCCATCTTGAATAACCAAATCTATAGCTGTTTCTTCAGGGCTTTTTCCTTTGATTTTAGAGATTTCGGTTAAAGTTTTTCCTGTGAGGTATTTTAAGCTATCATTTTTAAAGCCGACCATAATCAACTTATCTGGAGACTCTGCAGCCCGCATCAGATTCTCCCATTCATTTGTATCGGTTTGCATTTCTTTTACCACCTTCTTTCTGATTTTAGGATTTTTTAGACGTTCAATCCACTTGTTCAAGCCACCTTCTTGAACCCAAGGCGGCATGGAGGCATCTAAACCTGTTGCTCCTGCAGTATAGGTGTACATGTCAGTGGTAATCTCAAGACCTTTTGCTCTTGCAGAATCAATTTTTTGGATTACCGCATCCAATTTTCCCCAATTCTTTTTTCCACTTTGTTTAAGATGATAGATTTCTGCACGTATTCCTGCTTCGTTGGCAATGGTTAAAAGTTCATCGACACTTTCAAGAAGTTTATTCCCCTCACTTCTCATATGAGAGATATACATTCCATCATATTGGGCTGCTACTTTACAAATTTCAATCAATTCTTCAGTTGAAGAATAGAAAGCAGGAGCGTAAATAAGTGATGATCCTATCCCCATAGCACCTTCTTGCATCCCTTGATGAACTAATTCTTTCATTAAGTTCATTTCTTCCTCATTAGGAGAACGATCTTCATAACCTACGGCATTGACTCTTAGGCTAGTTGCTCCAATAAATGAAGCAACATTGGTTGAGACCCCTTTGTCTTCCAAAAATTGAAGATATTCTCCAAGCGAAGTCCAAGAGATATCGTATTGGATATCTCCCTGATTTTTTTTCATATACGCTTTGAGTTTATCATTTAATGGACCCCAAGACATCCCTTCTCCAAAAACTTCTAGGGTGACCCCTTGTCGAATATCACTTTGTGACTTCCCGTCTTCAATGAGTGTTTCAACTCCCCAACTGAGCATGTTTATGAAACCAGGAGAAACGGCTTTTCCACTTGCGTCGACAGTATGGTTTGCATCAAAATCTTTTTGGGGTCCTACATAAATGATTTTGTCATCTTTTATTGCTACTGTTCCTAGATATGGGATTGCTCCAGTTCCATCATAGAGCTTGCCGTTTTGAATAACTGTATCCGCTTTTGGATCTTGAGAACAGGAAACGAAAATCAAACAACTCCAAAGGAATAAAACTCGTTTTATCATTTGTTAAGATTTTAAGATTATCTGTGGTAAGGATTTGTTGGAAGTATTTGTTTTTTGAATTTCCATTTCAATACCCTTCCACGTATCTTGATGCTCTCGTAACTCAGCATCTAGACTTTTAATACGCTCTAGCTGGGGTTGAGTTGGAGGATTGGTCGTATTGTCAATAGCTCTCATTAAAGATCGTATTTCCTCTCTTAGTCTTGGCCTCTGTCTGTAGTTCATTGACGGTGGTGGTCGCATCATGTGTTCATCTTTAAATGCCGTGATGCTTTTGTGAAGTTTTTCGAGGGAAGTATGATCTCCTAAATCATGTGTTTGATATTTCTCCAATAAAACAGAAACTTGGTGTGAAACATCACTGATTTTATCTAAAAACTCATGGGTTTCACTTAAAAGATCCCTAAGTGTAAGCAAAGCCTCTGCCTTTTTAATATGATTTGCAACAGACATACTAATTCTAGGGTCTGCACTTACTGTAATACTTGTTTTTACAGTTTGACCCAAAGCATTTAGGGTGGCTGTATAGTTTCCTGGAGGAACTTTAGGTCTTAAAGCTCCATAACTGAACCCTTCTTCAATTTTATTTTTTAATTCTTTGGCACCCTCATAACCCAAATCCCAAACGATTCTATTGACCCCTTTTTTGGCCTCTTTATGTTTAAGAGTAGTTACAAGATTACCATTACTGTCTTTAATTTCTAATACAACAGGATCAGAAGTATTTTGGTTTAAACTGAAATTTATATAGGCTCCAAACTCAGGATTTTTAGCCGTATAAGTTCGATCTCCAAGATTTTCAAGCCTCCAAAACATATTCCAAAGTACTGCTTCGCGAACAGGGAAGACGTGAAGATTTTTTCCTTGAGCCATCTCTAATTCCTCTATCGGTCTAATGTCGTCCAAAATGTATGCCCCTCTTCCGTGAGTTCCTACAATTAGATCACGATCTCGAGCTTGGATCCTTAGGTCCCTTACAGAGACATTGGGCAGGTCAATATTTATTTTTTCCCAGCTTTCACCTAGATTCCAACTTGCAAAGATGCCATGTTCCATACCAGCAAAAAGTAGCTCAGGGTTGTGTGGATCTTGACGAACTACTTTAACATAATCATCTTTGGGTAAATTGGAAGAAATTTTCTCCCAACTTTTACCAAAGTTTTTGGTCATAAAGATATAGGGTTTAAAGTCGTCCATTCGGTGTTGGTCGACTGTTACAAAAGCGGTTCCAGCTTGATGTTCAGAGGCATGGATTTTTGACACCCATGCATATTCGGGTAAGCCTTTAATTCGATCTTTTAGATTGGTCCAATTTTTTCCTCCATCCATAGAAAGCTGAACATTTCCATCATCTGTTCCAGCCCATAGAACACCTTTTTGAACAGGAGATTCTGCTATGTATAATACGGTACAGTGAAACTCGGCAGCAGTATTGTCTTGATATATAGTTCCTCCAGATGAGCGTTGTTTTGATTTATCATTTGTAGTCAGATCGGGACTGATAACTTCCCAACTGTTACCTCGATCTTGTGATTTAAAGATCACATTCCCTCCGATATATACGGTTTCTGGATCGTGGGGAGAAACGTGTATGGGAGCATCCCAGTTGAATCGGTATTTGTGAAGTTCGATAGCATCACCCGCAGAACCTACAATTTTTGGATAGGGATGAATGGTTTGTACATTTCCATAGCGACTATCCACCAAAAAGGGAACTCCTCCTTGAAGGTTGGTATAAACTAGATGTTCATTTCCTGGAATGGGTTCCGCAAAATACCCATCTCCATAGGCCAACCCTTTCCAGTGGCGTTTTAAAATGCCTGCATTGTACAAAGAATTACTAGGGCCTACCCAAGTACCGTTGTCTTGTAATCCTCCATAGACATTATAAGGTTTTAGATTGTCAACCTGAATTTGGTAAAATTGTGAGAGTTCAATGTTGTTGATGATTTCCCAATGATCACCACCATCAAAAGAGCGCTGAAATCCACCATCACTTCCATTGAGTATGTACTTTGGGTTTTGAGGGTCTATCCAAAGTGCTTGGTGATCACCGTGCACACTTGTTGCAATACGCTCCCAGGTTTTTCCATTGTCTTTTGAGCGGCTTAGTCTCCCCGAAATTGAAAATAAAATATTTGGATTTTGTGGGTCAACGCGAACGTCACTGTAATAAAAAGGTCTAAAATTTATGTTCGGATCATCGTTTACCATAACCCAGTTTTCTCCTTTGTCTTCTGAGCGGAAAGCTGTTCCACCTCCTTCAAATTCTGTCATCAGGTACACAATATTAGGATCACTTTGCGCAATGTGAATTCCCGGGCGAGCCATGTCTGTTTTTGGGAGTCCGTTCATGATTTTTTTCCAGGTAGCTCCTCCATCAGTTGTTTTATAAATCGCAGTATTTTTTCCCCCATCATCGAAACGCCATGGTTTTCTTCTAAAGGTCCACATCCCTGCATACATAATTCTTGGATTTTCATTTTCCATAGTAATATCGGCACATCCGGTATCTTCATCTATGTAGAGGATCTTGTCCCATGTTTTTCCTCCGTCGGTAGTTTTAAATACACCTCTTTCAGGATTGGGTCCCCATTCTTTCCCAAGTGCACAAACACAGGCTATATCGGGATTTGTAGGATCCACGACAATACGTTTAATTCGTTCCGTTTTCTTAAGTCCGAGGTGTTCCCAATTGGCTCCCCCATCGGTTGATTTATAAACACCCCAGCCATATCCTACACTATTTCTTGGATCACCTTCTCCAGTACCAACCCAAAGGATGTTTTTGTCTGAGGGTGCTACGGTTAAAGCACCAATAGAATAAGCTCGCTGATTTTCGAAAATAGGTTCAAAGCTAACTCCTCCATCAATGGTTTTATGGATTCCCCCATCTGCACCGCTTACATAGAATGTAGAGGGGTCTCCAGGAACTCCGTCAATATCGGTTACTCGACCTCCCATATTGGCAGGGCCTATGGCTCTCCAAGAGTAGCTCTGAAGTAAATCCGATTTTGAGAGACTGTTTTGAGCACTAGTTGGGTTATTGAGACTTGTGATTAGAAAAATTCCTAAAAAGCTAAAATATAGTTTGTTTAAATTCATAATCTTTGTGTTCTAGTTAACTTTATTAATAATTTAAAAGCCCCAGTTTTCTAGAGCATTTCTCCTTGGGGCGGTTTCTTTTAAGCGGGTTTTAATTTTGTCTAAATACATGGTGTTGTAACGAAGTCTGGAGATGTGATTTGGATTCTCCTGATCTCCATTCCAACAATGTTCAGCATTATTTCCATAAGCTACTTCTCCGTCATAATAGGGGTTTTCTGTACTTTCTAAAAAAGTCTCTGTGAGGACAACGGCATTATTTAGATAGTAATTATCCATATCGCCACAATAAATATTAATTTTTCCTTTAAGATCTTCTCCAATTTTATCCCAATCTCTTTCCATGATGTATCTCAGATCGTAATTTTCCCGCCAATAGTTGGCCACTTCGCGATCGATATCACCACTTAGTTTGTCCCAAATTGGCTTGGGATATCCATTTTCACCGGCAGGGGAGTAGACGGCTTGCCAAATATCCCATTGGTCTCCGGACCTTCCATTATCTCCTAAGATATATTCTCTGCGATTCATGTTAATCAATTGCGTTTTAATGTGTCCCTTCCCATCTCGCATGCCAGGACGAAGCGTCTTTTTAAAGGTGCCTTCTTTATAGTAGGCATTCTCGTCTTTATAAAGATCTACGACTGTATAAGCTCTAAAATCTATTGGGTCTGGACAAGCGGCAAAGCATCCATTGTATTCTTTTGGGTAAAACACTTGAACAGCAAGCGCCTCCCAGCCTCCTGTAGAACCTCCATAAAGGAAACGACCCCATCCTTCTCCTACACCATTAAACATTTTTTCTACATGAGGAATCAATTCGTAGGTGATGGCATCACCATAGGGTCCTAAATTTGCCGAATTTACTGCATAAGAATCGTCATAATAAGGATTCTGATGCTGAATTTCAATCACTAAAAATCTAGGAAAATTTTTAGAGGTCCATTGTTGGTAAAAATCATAGGCTTCTTTTTGTTGAATGTAATCATATCCCGTAATTCCAAACCTACTATTGTATTTGTCATCCTCTTTTGGAGCCGTTGGTGGGGTGGTACGAAAGCCTCCAATTGTTTTAGGAAAATGTCCGTGAAAGACCATTAAAGGATATCGCGTTTTACTCTCCTTTTCAAATCCTTCAGGAACTAAAACATTAGCTTGAAGGTACATTGGACGCCCCCAAAACTCTGAGAGCATCTCACTTTTAATTTTAATGTGTTTTACATATTTGCTGTCTTCTACAGGAGCTATAGGAGGAATCTCTTCGGTGATTTTAATTTTGATTGGGCTGCTGTGGTTTTTTCCTATTGCAATTTTAACTGGTTTACTGTAGATGTTTTTAGGTGAACTATTCCAACGTTGTCCTTCCCCTTGGTCCATAGGGAGTTGTACTGTATGTCCACTAGCCAATTGGAAGGTGTCGTATTTATGTAATAATGCTTGAACGAAATAATTTCCTTCTTCTAAATCATTTAAGGTCTCTATGGGATAAGCAAGGGTATTGGCTAATAGTTGTTCTTTTTGTTCTGGAAGCCATTGATTTACATTTTTGCCAACAACAACACCCGTTTCGTGACTGTCGTTGATTTGAAAACGAGGTTCCTTAAGACTGTCTTTAGAAATCATGACCAATAGCCTACCGTCAAAACCCTCTGCCCCTAGAGCAGAATCATAGGTAATTTCAAAAACAGGGGGATTATTTGAAGTACAAGAAGAAAAAAATACAATTCCAGCTAAGGCAGTAAATAGTAATGAATTTATCGTGTTTACAGTTCTCATAAATAAAAATTGAACAATCAATTTAATAAATTTTAATGAAATTGCTTCATTACTTTAAAAATAAAGCCTTTGTTAAGATTTTGTAGGAAATCACGTATCTTGTTAAAAAAAACAATGAAATTTCTCTTTCAAACGGCCCTATTCTTTCTATTAAGCATAACGTTTATTAATGCACAAGAACGATTTAAAGGCTTGGCTTCTGGACCTTATAAAAAATTAGTAATTCGAGAAGCTATGGTCATTCCAGGACATGGAGGTCCTCCAGTAGGTCCTTATGACATTGTAATCCAAGGAGATAAAATCACGGATATGATTCCTTTTGACCCCGTTACGGCTAAGTCTAGAGGGACTATTGAAAGAGAAACTGGAGATCGGGTTATCGATGCTAAAGGGAAATATGTTTTGCCAGGAATGATTGATCTGCATATGCATTTAAGAACAGATCCAATGCCTCTAGAATATGTTTATTACTTAAAGTTGGCTCATGGGGTAACAACTATGGTTCCAGGATCAGATCGGGGACTTAAAGCTGGGATGGAGCAAGCCAAGTTAAGTAAACAAAACAAAATTCTCGCTCCAAAACTTTTTCCAATTTGGTCTTATGGAGCGATGACAAATTTTGATCAAATCGCTCTAGATGATCCTAAAAATGCTCCGGAAGTCATCAAACAAATGTTTGCTAAAGGAGCTCATGTGGTCAATGCAGGAAATTTAGGATGGAGTCAGGAACTATTAGCAGCAGTATGTCGAGAAGTAACGGCAAATGGAGGAATAACCACTTATCATATTCCTCCCAGCACCACAGCGGTGACTCAAGCTGTAGACGCAGCGCGCCTTGGGGTTACTATGATCGAACATCATTACGCCTATGCAGAATCTGCTTTGGACCGACAAGTTCAAAACTTTAAACCCACTTACAATTACAACGACGAAAACGAACGCTTCAGACAAGCGGGAAAAGTATGGTCTGAAACTAATGAGCAACGCTTGCTCACAGAGGTTGTCGATTCCTTAATCCATTATGGGGTCACAATGCTGCCTACTCGGGTGGTTTATGAAGCCAATCGCGATATTTTGAGAGCTCAAAGTTTGCCTTGGCATAAAAAATACACTCATAATTTACTTATTCAACGCAATGGTCCAGACCCAAATTATCATGGTGCTTATCATTATGACTGGACAAGTGATGATGAATATTACTGGTCAAAGGCTTTCGATCTTTGGGGAGATTTAATTTTTGAATTTAATAAAAAAGGCGGGCGAGTGGCCTATGGAACAGATGACAGCTATATTTTTGCCACTCCTGGTTTTTCTAATATTAGAGAACTTCAGCTTCTAAGAGAAACGGGAATGCACACACTCGAAGTTTTAAAATCGGCTACTTTAAACAGCGCTAAAACTTTAAGGCAAGAAAAATTGGGTTTGGTTCGTCCAGGCTATATTGCGGATCTTATAATAGTTAATGAAAGCCCCTTGTATAACTTAAGAAATATGTACAGTTTTGGAGCATTGACTACAGAACATTCGGGTGAAATGGTTCGAAAAGGAGGAATTTTACATACCATTAAAGATGGGATTGTGATAGAAAATGAAAAGTTGATGCATGCCGTAGAACAAATGGTCATAGATTCTAAAGAGGGAGTAGATCCCACTGCAATGGAAGTTCCATTCCTTATGGATTAATAACGTTCTATGGTTAGAATATTAGTTTTGGTGGGGATTTTAATTTCTCTCCCTGTTCAGTCTCAACAGTCTTTGCGAACCATGCTGGGAGATAGTGTGAATACTAGTTACAAACTCAAATCCGATAGGTTTCGCTCTATGTGGAGCGGAAAAATAAAAGGGGAACGTTATTACAATGATACCTTTACTCCCGGAAAGGTTAACGATTCAACTTTTTTATTGCGATACGATCAATATGCCGATCAATTTGAATTTAAAAAAAAGTTTGAACAAGAAGAAGATCTGGTAGAAAGAGAACTGAGCGTTGTGATAACCTACGACTCTTTAAAATTTTATTTTCTCCCTTACTATTATAAAAATCAAAAAAAATTTAATGTCGGTTATCTCAATTTAGTTGATGATTTAGATTCGTTAAAAATTTACAGAAAGTACGAAGTGACTTTTCGTCCCGCTACGTTTTCTCCTACAACGATTGAAATAGGATTCCCTCCTCGTTATATACACAGAAAGTTATTTTTTATTCAGCGACGTGATAATACGCCTGTTCAAATAGGAAAACGAAAATTAGTTAAGCTCTATGAAAGTTTTCAAATGAACGTTAAAGGAGAATTTTAACCCCTGAATTATATAACTCTAACATTCTTTATGTGTGCCATCACAATAAGGCATCCTTTTAGATTTTCCACAACCACAAAGGCTAAATCGTTCCCCGTGTGGAAGTTCATTTCCATCTTCATCGGTTAGTATGACGGGACCATCAATTACAATTTGTCCTTTAGATTTTCTAAAGACATGTACCTTTTTATTATTCATTCGGATTTATTTATTGGCGTGTATGTAATTATTAATGCGTTCTTCAAGAAGCGATAGGGTAACTGTTCCTTTCTCTAAGAGGACCTCGTGAAATTCTCTTATATCGAAGTTTCCACCCAGTTCATTTTCAGCTTTTTCTCTGAGTTCACGAATTTTTATTTCCCCAATTTTATAAGATAAGGCTTGTCCTGGCCAAGAGATATAACGATCTATTTCGGTATTAACTTCGTGTAAAGAAAGGGCAGTATTTTTTGCCATAAAATCTACGGCCTCCTCTCGAGACCATCCAAAAGCGTGAATACCTGTGTCTACAACAAGACGGCAAGCCCGCCACATCTCGTAGGTTAGTTTTCCAAAATGTTCGTATGGAGTGGTATAAATGCCCATATCATCTGCTAAAAATTCAGTGTAAAGTCCCCATCCTTCACCATAAGCGGAGAGGTATAGGTTTCTTCTAAAATTGGGAATTGATGGAGGTAGTTCATTATTTAATGCACCTTGGAGGTGATGCCCTGGGACGGCTTCGTGCGCTGTAAGCGAGGGGATTACATATAACGGTCTACTGGGAAGATTATATGTATTGACCCAATAATAGCCAGGATCGGTGCTCTCTGGTGAAGTGCCTACATAGCGTCCTCCCGTATATTTAGGTGCTATAGAAGCCGGAACTGGTGCTACTCCATAAGGTTTCCTTGGGAGTGTTTTAAAATAGCGAGGTAGTTGTTCATCCAATTTTTTAGCGATATTACGAGCGTGTTTTAAAAGCTCATCAGGAGTTTTGGCGTAAAACTGTGGATCTGTTCTCAGAAAAGTAATGAACTCCGCTAAAGTACCCTTAAAATTAACCTCTTTAACAATTGCTTCCATCTGTTGCTTTATTCGAGCAACTTCTTCCAGTCCTTTTTCATGAACGCTTTTAGGCGTCATATCTAATGTTGTAAAATAATCGATACGACTTTGGTAATAAGCTTTTCCATTTGGAGTTTCTGAAACTCCAATGCTCTTTCTTGTATTGGGATAATAGGTTTCTTCAAAAAATGTTTTTACGGATTGAAAAGTCGGAATTACTTGATTCAACACTACTTCTTTGGCAGCAAGACGAAGGGAGTCCTTTTCCGCAGAAGTGAGTTGAGAGGGGAGGTCCAGAAAAGGACTGTAATAAAAATTTTCCTCTGCTGTTTCGGTAATGTGTTGTTCATAGGTTGACTCGTAGCCTTTAAAGATCACTAAAGGTTGTCCCATACCGGCTTCTAATCCTTTTTTTATAAGTGTTTTTTGTTGGTCAATATATTCCGGAATGGCTTTGAGAAGCTTGAGGTAGGAAAGAGCACTTTTTTTATTTGTAATTGGACGAACGCGATAGGTAAGACTGGAGTGAAAGCCGGCATCCGAAAGAATAGGGTTCCAGTGAGTTTTAAATTTGAATTTTACAACGGTTTCGTTTAGAACAAAATGAAGTAGGGTATGAGAAATTCTAGTATCGTCATCTAAAGTTTTCGGATCAATCTTTTCAACTTCTGTTTTTAAGGAATCACAAAAACGAGCATATGCTTCAAATCGGGATTCTGTATAGACTCCTAGTGGGCTTTCTTCCTCTGTATTTGCTTGATAAGTTTCATAAGAAGCGATTAACTTATCGAGTTTTTCTTCAGGAGAGGAAGATGTACAAAAAGTCAGGCATAAGGCACCTAGAATAAAAACTATTTTTTTCATTTTTTTAAGATTTACATCATACGCTAAGTGCTTCCTATTTTTAAGCTATACACGAAGCTTATAAAAATAAAGAGCACAAAATTGTATTTAAATTTTAAATAAGATACTGAATAAATTAATTACTGTTTGTCAACGGTCAATTTTAAATAACTTGAATTTGATGTCGTCCAAGCCTTCATCGTCAAAAGGATATTCCATCTGATCTTGAATGTTGTAAAGAGAGATCAATATAAACTCACTTAAAACAACAATGAAAAATGTAAGCCAAGTGGGGTTTTCAAGACCTATTTTGTTGATAATAGTAGGGGTGTACACTACCGGAAAAATATAAATAAAAATAAGACAATAAGCTTTAAGGCTTATAGGAGTTCTATGCGAGTGGATGGCTATCAGATTGTCCGAGCTTTCTACTACATCTCTTAAAAAACGAAAAAGTTTTTCTCGGGTTCCTCCAGAAATGGACTCTCTATGGGTTTTTATAAAATCAAAAAGAGCATTTAGTTTTTTGTCAAAACCTTCGGTTTTTTCACTCTTGGTGTTGAGGTGTTCAAACAAAGCAACATTTAACTCTTTGAGTTTTGTTTCACTTTCGGTTTTTAACTCATCAGATATTTTCGATGCTAGAAAGAAACTTTCTACTGTTTTTAAACTAGCCCGAAAGCGACTCAAATGTTCTAATGCTTTTTCTCTCCGTCTAAATGCACCGCGAATTGTAAAGACTAAGGGGAAGATGATGGCAATACTCATGAGAGTTAAATCGATATTGTAAACTACTTCAAATTCATAAGCTATAAAGGGAACCATGACAGATAGAAGCAGCGTGATCAATGTTCTAAAATTGATGATTATGAGATACCTAGACATAAAAAACTATTGTTATATTTGAGTAAATTTATTAACTATATTATGAAGAATCAAGGAATCTTTGCATTCATTTTGTTATTATCCGTCTTTGTAAGTGCACAAAAACCAATAAAATCCGATTTGCTTTACAAGGATCAAACTCCCTTGAATATTAAATTAAATTATTCGAACAAGGAAGTTAATATGAACACGGATGATTCAACTTACATCAAAACAAGCATGGAGTTTCTTCATGAAGAAAAATGGTCTTCAATAGAGGTAAGCATAAGAGCAAGGGGTAATTTTAGACGCTCGGAGTGTTATTTCCCTCCAATTAAGATGAAAATTAAAAAAGAGCATTACAAAGAAACTCTATTTGACGGGAACAAGTCTTTGAAATTGGTTCTTCCCTGCAAGCTTGAACCAGAAAATAATGACAACATTTTACAAGAGTTTATCGCGTATAAAATTTATGAACAAATTTCTCCCTATCATTTTAAAACCCGAAGAGTTGACATAGATTTTAATGAAATTAGAGGCAAGAAAACCAAAGATTTTAAACTCAAAGGCTTTCTTATAGAAGACGATAAACGAGTTGCTAAAAGACATGAAGGAAAAGTGTTTGAGCGATATATTCATCCTATGGCCATGCAACATTTAACCTCTGTTCAAAATGCCTTTTTTCAGTACTTGCTTGGAAATACAGATTTCTCTGTTGCTTATCAACACAATGGGAAACTACTTTACGTAGATAAAACAATCATCCCTTTACCTTATGATTTTGATATGACAGGATGGGTCAACCCAAGCTATGCTACTGTAAATTCTTCACTAGGTATTAGCTCGGTTCAGGATAGAGTGTACAGAGGATTCAAAAGAGACCAAGAGTATTTTGATCAAGTGAGAGAACAATTTATTGAAAAAAAATCTCAATTGATGCAGATCGTTTCAAGTTTTGAGAATGAGTTTTCAAATCCAAAAGAATATGAAAACATGTTTGAATTTATGGAAGCCTTTTATGAGGTGTTAGAGAGCGACTCAAACTTTGAAAAAGCGATCGTTTCAAAAGCAAGAACTAAGTAAACCCTAATTTTTAGTTGCGTCTAAGACTTGAAGCATTTTATCAAAAATGGCGGTGTTTTCATAGATGCCGATAAACTTTTCTGAAGAAGGACCATAACTAAAAACAGGAACCATAGTCGCTGAATGCCCCTCCGTATTAAATTTACCCTTAACCTTTCCTTTTTTGTAATTTCCACCCACAAGAGAAAGCCCTCCTGTTTCATGATCTGCAGTAACAATAACAAGGGTGTTTCCATCTTTTTTTGCAAAATCCAAAACTTCTCGAAGGGTTTTATCAAATTCTTTGAATTCTGCTAATAAATAATTCATGTCATTATCATGTCCACCCCAGTCGATCTGAGAACCTTCCACTAACATGAAAAAAGGAGCACCTTGGTTTTCCAACTTTTCAAGACTTATAGAAACCATCTTATCAAGCGCAGGTTTTCTTCCCTCAATAAGATTAGGGGGTTCTTCATCATAGGTTAAAAACCCTATTTTTTTAGACTCTGTTGCTTCAAATTCAGATATGTCCTCAACAAAAGTGTAGCCAGCCATTTCTTCAATAAGGTTCCTCTTGTCTTTTCTATCTATAAAATGTTTTTTACCTCCTCCTGCAAAAATATCTACCTCATGTTCACTCAGTTGAAGTGCAATTGTTTCATAATAGTTTCTTGAGTGTACTTTAGCGTAAAATGAGGCTGGGGTAGCATGAACAATGCTAGAGGTAACCACAAGTGCAGCTTTATACCCTCGCTCTTTAGAAATTTCCAATATGCTTTGTTTGAAATTGTTTTTTCCATCAATTCCAATAACACCATTTCCTGTTTTAACACCAGAGGCCATAGCTGTTCCTGAAGCTGCAGAATCCGTAACCAACTGATCCAGTGAATGAGTCTTCGACAATCCTATGTACTTAAACTCTTCTAGAACAGTTGTGTTCTGATGGGCATACATACCTGAACTGATTTGGGTTAATCCCATACCATCTCCAATCATCAAAATGATATTGGGTTGTTCGTTTTGACTCATCATCATCTGAGCAGTCAGAAATGTTAAAATGAAAAGATATTTATTCATCATTAAATTTTACCTCAAATATACAATTCCTTTCTGTCGATAATGTTCCTGAGTTCACTATTTTTCTATTTCGAGCAACTTGCAATTTCTTATCTTTGAAAAGTATAAATGAAAGAAAAAACGAGCCCTATAGATGTCGTTATAGCTTGGGTAGACGGATCCGATCCTCAGCTCTATAATAAGCGTATGCAGTATCTGAATCCTGAAATGCAAGAGAAGCTTCCTGGAGCAGATCAAACGCGATTCCATTCCCTAAATGAGGTGAGTTATTGCCTCCTGTCTATTTTAAAATTTGCCCCTTTTGTAAGAAAAATTTTTATTGTTACCGATAACCAAAATCCTGGAGTCGATCAAGTGGTCAAAGAGTACTTTCCAGATCGGATTTCGGATGTGCAAATTGTTGATCACAAAGAAATATTTGAAGATTATGAAACCCATCTCCCCACATTCAATAGTATTTGTATATCCAATATGTTATGGAGGATCAAAGGTTTGGCCAAGCAGTTTGTATATTTTAACGATGACATATTTTTGATACGTCCCGTAACTCCTTCAACATGGTTTAAAAAAGGAAGTCCTGTTCTTCGCGGAAAATGGGTTTTTCCTCCTTATGAACGATTAATCTGGGATCGTATAAAAGAGATGATTGGAAAAACTTTTTTTTCCAACACAAAAGAACGCCAACCTTCTTTTCAAGTCAATCAGTGGAATGCGGCACGCTTATTAGGTTTTAAAATGAGGTATTTTCGATCAGGACATACTCCCCTAGCCTTAAACAGAGAGCGTTTGGAAGAATATTTTACTACGCATCCTCATATTCTTTCTGAAAATATTAAACATCGATTCCGAGTATATTCCCAATTCAACACAGTTGCGTTAGCAAACCACCTTGAACTTTTAGCAGGAAATAGAACTATTTCAAAGCCTCAGGCTGTATATATGCAGCCCTACAAAAAGGATACAAACTATGTAGCACGCAAGTTCAAACAGGCTTTGGAAGAAGAACAAAACTATTTTTTGTGTGTTCAAAGTTTAGAGTTGGCTACAAAAAAACATCAAGACGAAGTTTTTAATAGAATGAATCAGCTTTTAGAAACCCAAATCACATGAAAACACAAAAACCTGTAGCGGTGATTTCGATGGTGCGCAACGATTCTTTTTTTACAGAAAAATGGATTTCTTATTACGGAAAACATTTAGGATTCGAACACCTTTATCTATTTATAGATGGAATGGATCAAAAGGTTCCAGAAGCAGCTTTAAAAATAAATTACTTTCAAATCCCACATAAAGAAGAAAGAAGAGCACAAGGAGATCGGAATCGGGCAAGAAAAATCTCAGAATTTGCACAACAATTATTTCCTGAATATCATGCTGTTTTAGCAGTTGATATCGACGAATTTCTGGTTCTTGACCCAAACGTTGGAGCTTCTCTCAAGACCTATTTACAACAAGAATCTAAAGCAACGTCATTGTCAGGTCTTGGTTTAGATGTAGGTCAACATCCAAACTTAGAAGTAAAAATAGACCCTAAAAAACCCTTTTTATCTCAACGTTCTTTTGCCCAAGTTTCTGACCGTTATACCAAGCCTTCAGTAAGTTTTAAACCTTTAAATTGGGGAGCTGGATTTCATCGTATCAAAGGAGAAAATTTTAAAATTGATGCTAATTTGTATTTATTTCATTTTGGTTTAATTGACTATCAAACAAGTCATCAAAAAGCAGGAGACAGTGAACTCTTAAAAATGGGATGGAAAGCGCATTTTGACCGAAGAAGAAATTTATATGAAGCACTAAAGACCCAAAATCCTCTAGAAGCCTCAACTTTTTTCCCTTTGGCACGAAATTATTTTACAAAAAATAGAAAATGGTATGCTTGGAATAAACCTGCCCCGATACGGACAGCGAATGTGATTAAAATACCCAAGCGTTTTCAAACACTTATTTAGCAGATTTCCTCATTATATTTGTACAAACCCTAAGCTCTATGGATTCCATTAAAATGGTGGATTTAAAAAAACAATACGACTTCATTAAAGAGGAGGTAGCTCTAGCTATGGAGGAAGTATTAGAACAAACCACCTTTATAAATGGGCCTATGGTTCAGGCCTTTCAGCACGATTTAGAATCCTATCTTCAAGTGAAACATGTCATTCCCTGTGCCAATGGGACAGATGCCTTACAGATTGCTTTGATGAGTTTACAACTCGAACCGGGAGATGAAATTATTACTGCTGATTTTACCTTTGCAGCAACTGTTGAGGTTATTTCCTTACTAAAATTAAAACCCATACTAGTCGATGTAAATCCAAAGACTTTTAATATTGATCCAAAAGCAATCGAAAAGGCCATTACTCCAAAAACTAAGGCAATCATACCTGTTCATCTCTTTGGTCAAGCTGCAGCTATGGATCAAATTTTAAGTATAGCAGAAAGGCATCAGTTGTATGTAATTGAAGACAATGCTCAAGGCATAGGGGCACAGTATACTTTTCCCGACGGAAGAAAAGCCAAAACGGGAACTTTAGGTCACTTGGCAGCAACTTCTTTTTTTCCCTCAAAAAATCTAGGTGCCTATGGGGATGGGGGAGCAATTTTTACTAATGATGATCAGCTTGCAGCGTTTTTACGGGGCATTGTAAACCACGGGATGTATAAACCATATTATCACGATGTAGTAGGGGTTAATTCGCGTTTAGATGCATTACAGGCTGCAGTTCTAAAAGTCAAATTACAATACTTAGACTTTTATAATGAACGCAGAAAAGAAGCCGCCTTAAAATACACGCAAGCTTTGGAATCCCATCCAGATCTCTTAACACCCTTTCGGGCAGCCGATTGTGATTCTCATGTATATCATCAATATACCCTAAGGATTACAAACGGGAAGCGTGATGACTTAGCAAGTTACCTCAAGGAGCAGAACATCCCTTGCGGGATTTACTACCCTGTACCCTTGCATAAACAAAAGGCTTATAAAGACCCTCAAACGGATGATACAATTTTTCCTGTTACCAATCAATTAGTTAAAGAAGTAATTTCATTACCCATGCATTCTGAGTTAAACTCAAAACAAATTGAATATATTAGTACTAAAGTCTTGAGCTTTATGAACAACAAATAGAAAATAAAAAAAAAACGATATCACATAAAAAAAACGGCATGAAAAAAACTACGTTCTTTATAGCAATATTATTTAGTATAGGATCTTGGGCTCAAACAACTTACCTTCATTGTGGACAAGTATTTGATTCTAAAAAAGCTAAAATGTTAGGCCCCCACACTTTAGTTGTGGAAAACGAAAAAATTATAGCGGTAGAAAAGGGTTATCAAAACCCCGAATCCCAAGATGCAATAATTATTGATTTAAAATCAAAAACTATTTATCCTGGATTTATAGACATGCACGTTCATATCGAAGGAGAGTACAGTCCAGACCGCTACTTAAAAGTTTTTCAAAACAATCCCGCAGATACTGCTTTTGAAGCTGCCGAAATTGCTTCACGTACTTTAATGGCAGGTTTTACTACGGTAAGAGACATGGGAGGAAGTGGTGTAAACATAGCGTTGAGAAACGCAATTAATAAAGGAATTGCCATGGGTCCTAGAATTTTCACTGCTGGAAAAGCCATCGGAACCACGGGAGGGCATGCAGATCCTACCAACGGTTTTAAGGTGGATTTTCAAGGAGATCCGGGACCAAAGGATGGAGTCATCAATTCTGTTGACGATGCTCGTAAAGCCATTCGTCAACGTTATAAAAATGGAGCGGACTGGATTAAAATTACTGCTACAGGAGGGGTGTTAAGTGTTGCAAAAAGTGGTCAAAATCCACAATTCACTAACGAAGAAATCGCTTCCATTACAAAAACAGCATCAGACTACGGATTTAAAGTGGCAGCCCACGCACATGGTGATGAGGGAATGTATCGTGCTGTGGCGAATGGGGTCACTACAATTGAGCATGGAACGCTTATTGAAAAAAGGACTATGGAATTGATGAAAGAAAAACAGGCGTACTTAGTAGCGACCATTTCAGCAGGAAAATTTGTAGCCGAGCAAGCAAAAATCCCAGGATCTTACCCTAAAATCATTGTCCCTAAGGCAATAGCCATAGGAGCTCAAATTCAGGACACTTTTGAGAAAGCCTATAAGTTTGGAGTTCCCATTGCTTTTGGGACGGATGCTGGAGTATATCCTCATGGAGATAATGCCAAAGAATTTATCTATATGAATGAAGCAGGAATGCCTGTAGCCGAAGCACTTCAATCAGCAACTCTAGTAAACGCTAAAATCTTGGATATGGAAGATCAGTTGGGTCAAATTGCTCCTGGATTTTTAGCAGATATTATAGCAACAGATGTAAATGCGCTAGAGGATGTTACCGCATTAAGCAAAGTAAGTTTTGTTATGAAAAATGGAAAAGTGTATAAAAACAAATAGTGCTTACCCCCCCGAGCTCGTTTCCATACTCCCATCAATTTTCTTGACCAAGCCTTGAAGCACCTTTCCTGGGCCCACTTCAGTGAAATGAGTCGCTCCATCAGCAATCATTTGCTGCACACTTTGTGTCCACCGAACAGGCGCTGTTAGTTGGGCAATCAGGTTGGCTTTGAGTTCTTTTGAATCCACGATTCCAGTAGCACACACATTTTGATATACGGGACAACTAGAATTAGAGAATTCAGTATGCTCAATGGCTTTTGCCAAACGTTCTTTAGCAGGTTCCATTAAGGGAGAGTGAAACGCTCCTCCTACAGGAAGGATAAGCGCTCTTCTAGCTCCTGCTTTACTTAATGCATCACAAGCTTTTTCTACCGCTTTTTGACTGCCAGAAATGACTAATTGTCCGGGGCAATTATAATTCGCTGCAATCACGATTCCCTCTGTTTCATTACAAATGGATTCAACTAGGTGGTCTTCAAGACCTAGGATGGCAGCCATTGTACCTGGTTCTACATCGCACGCTGCTTGCATTGCTAAAGCTCTTTCCTGGACCAGGCGCAAGCCGTCTTCAAAACTCAACACACGGGCAGCTACTAAGGCAGAAAACTCTCCAAGAGAATGCCCCGCTACCATTTCTGGTTGAAACCTTTCACCCATAACTTCACTTAAAATAGTTGCGTGGAGAAAGATGGCAGGCTGAGTTACTCGTGTTTCTTTTAATGCCTCGGCATCATCGCCAAACATAATCTCAGTAATAGAAAATCCTAAAATATCATTAGCGTGTTCAAAACGTTTTTGCGCTCGCTTAGAATTTTCAAATAGGTCTTTTCCCATGCCTGGAAATTGAGCACCTTGACCCGGAAAAACATACGCTTTCATTTAATGGTTCTTTTGGTAAGTTAAATATGAAAAAGAAAAATCTCGTTCTGCTATGGCAGGATGTTTTTGTGATGCAATCAATTTCCATTGTTGTGGATCAATTTCTGGAAAAAAAGCATCTCCTTCGAAAACTTTGTGAATTCGTGTCAACTCTATTTTATGAGCCCAGGGTAGAAAAAGATTGTATATTTCTCCACCACCTATAATAAAAGGGGTGGGGTCTTCCTTGGTAAGAGCTAAAGCAGCTTCGGCGGTTTGAACAACCTGTGCATTTTCTGCTTTGTAGTCGCTCCTTCTTGTGAGGACGATATTGGTTCTATTAGGCAAGGCTTTTGGAAGGGATTCAAAGGTTTTTCTACCCATGATTACGGCGTGTCCTAGAGTAAATTGTTTAAAACGTTTTAAATCGTCAGATAGATGCCATATCAATTGATTGTCTTTTCCCAAGACATTGTTTTCCGATGCCGCTGCAATAAGTGTTACTTCTTGGGTAGAATTTTGATTATTCATCTTGAGAAAAGATTATTTTTGTGGCTAAAATACAGCTTTCTTCTACATTGATGTACACAGACAATTTTCCATTATTAACAAATACCACCTATCTTAACACAGCTTATGTAGGCCCAATGTCCAGAGGATTAGCGAAGTTTAGAAGGAAGCAAGAGGAAGAATTTGTTCAAAAAGGTGGGGATTACAAGAGTAAGGCCTACGAAACCTTAGATGAAACCCATAAATCGTTGGCTCACTTTTTTGGAGCGCAACCGGATCACACCTTTGTCATTCCTAATTTTTCTGTTGGAATTCGTCATGCTTTATCCTTTTTTACTAAAAAACTCGAGGTTCTTTTAGTCGATGAAGACTATCCCTCTCTAGTAACTGCATTTGAAGAAGGGGACTTTAGCCTTCATAAAGTTCCCATGCAAAATAACCTAGAGGAAGTAATCGAACAAAAGCTTGCCAAAGATAAGATTGATATTTTGGCATTGAGCATTGTGCAATACGCATCGGGCTTGCTAATTGATATAGAATTTTTAAAGGATCTCAAGGAGCGCTATCCTGATTTATTAATTGTAGGGGATGGAACGCAATTTTTAGGAGCACATCATTTTCATTTTGATACTGCTCCGTTTGATGTTGTAGTTGCGAGTGGATATAAGTGGATGTTGGCAGGTTTTGGCAATGGCATTTTGATGATTTCACAGGCCTATTTAGATCGGGTTCAACAAAAAAAGAGTGCACTATACAAACGTGTATTTAATGGACACTTTAATATTTTGGCCGCAGCCAGTTTAAAGTTTGCTGTCTCCACCTTTGAAGAGCAAGGATTCGATAAATTAATATTTCAAAAGAATAAGCTAACCGAAAAAGTGAAACAAACCTTAAGCGAATACGGGTTTATTCCTTCGTGGGTTTCCCATCGAAAACAACACAGCAGTATCTTTATTTTAGAAGGAAAAGAAAAGCTTTATGAAGATTTGTTAAATCAAAACATACAATGTGTCCAAAGAGGAAAGGGAGTGCGGGTATCATTCCATTACTACAATACAGAGGAAGACCTCAACAAGTTAATAAGTGCCTTAAAAAATTCGACTGCTTAAACGGCCACTGTTCCTCGAATTAAAGGATGAGGGTCGTAATTAAGTAATTCAAAGTCTTCATAGGTAAAATCAAAAAGAGAAGTAATTTTTGGATTCAATTTCATCCTAGGCAGTGGCTTGGGCGAACGTGACAACTGCTCTTTAACTTGTTCCTCATGATTGGAATAGATATGGACATCTCCAAAAGTATGTATGAAATCTCCTGCTTCATATCCACATACCTGAGCAACCATTAAGGTGAGCAAGGCATAAGAAGCGATATTAAATGGAACGCCTAAAAAAACATCTGCACTACGTTGGTACAATTGACAAGACAGCTTGTTGTTTGCGACATAAAACTGAAAAAAGGCATGACAAGGTGGAAGGGCGGCTTTATTATTTGCCACATTCTCAGCAAAAGACACCGAAGTATCTGGCAGGACACTTGGGTTCCACGCAGAAACAAGCATTCTTCTAGAGTCAGGATTGGTTTTTAGCATCTGGATAACCTCTTCTATTTGATCAAGACCTTCGCTGTTCCAATTTCTCCATTGATGCCCGTAAACAGGACCTAAATCTCCTTTTTCGTCAGCCCATTCATTCCAAATTCGAACACCGTTTTCTTGAAGGTAGGCAATGTTTGTAGTTCCTTTTAAAAACCAAAGCAATTCGTGAATTACAGACTTTACATGGATTTTCTTTGTAGTGACTAGAGGAAAGCCTTCCGAAAGATCAAAACGCATTTGGTATCCAAAAACACTCTTGGTTCCGGTACCCGTTCGGTCCGACTTTTTTGTACCCTGCGTTTGAACATGCTTAAGGAGGTCGAGATATTGCTTCATAAAATGAATTTAATCAAAAGTAGATGCATTTCTCAGAATTTAAAACCGAAAATCAGAAAGGTTATTAAAAAAAATTAACAATAGGTTCTTTAGCTTTTTCGCTTTGAAAGCTCGTCACGAACACGGGCAGCTTTTTCGTAACTCTCTTGACTAACTAGTTTGGTAAGTAATGCCCTGAGTTTGGGAATCGAAAGTTTATTTAAATCTTCGATCTCCTCGCTTTTATTGCTCTGTTCAGTCACAAAATTTTGAATCCAATTATCCTCAGAAAGCTTTTTTGAACTCCCAGAAACCGCTGCGGTAAAACCTGCTTTTTTTAGAATGGAATCGTAAATATATATAGGCGCTTTATATCGAAGTGCAAGTGCAATGGCATCTGAAGTTCGTGAGTCAATAATTTCTTCAATCTTGTCGCGTTCACAAATTAAACTTGCATAAAACACTCCATCTACAAGTTTATGGATGATGACTTGTTTTACGTAGATATTAAAACGTTCTCCAAAACTTTTAAATAAGTCGTGTGTCAAAGGACGGGTAGGCTTTACTTCCTGCTCAAGAGCAATGGCAATGGATTGCGCTTCAAAGCCTCCTATGATAATGGGAAGTTTTCTTTCGCCCTCTTCTTCAATTAATATCAGCGCATAAGCCCCAGTTTGGGTTTCACTGTAGGAAATTCCTTTGACTGACATTTTTATTAGCTTCATCTTTTCAATTTAATATACTTAATTTAAATACCGCTTTGTGAGGCACTAGTTTATTACAAACGCATATTTTCCTTGTTTATTGAGTAGAGTTAATAGATAATTAATGATTAAATTTGCACCCAAATGTAATTTAAACGATGAAAACCATTCAATTTAGAGAAGCAATTGCTCAGGCGATGAGTGAAGAAATGCGAAGAGATGAGACTATCTATCTTATGGGCGAAGAAGTCGCTGAATACAATGGAGCTTATAAGGCATCGAAGGGAATGCTAGATGAGTTTGGAGAAAAACGGGTAATTGATACTCCGATATCGGAGCTTGGGTTTTCTGGAATTGGTGTGGGATCTACCATGACAGGAAACCGTCCCATCATCGAATTCATGACCTTTAACTTTGCTTTGGTTGGAATTGATCAAATCATCAATAATGCAGCAAAAATAAGACAAATGTCTGGAGGACAGTTTCCATGTCCAATAGTATTTAGGGGACCAACAGGTTCTGCGGGGCAATTGGCAGCTACACACTCTCAAGCTTTTGAAAGCTGGTATGCAAATTGTCCGGGACTTAAGGTAATCGTACCCTCAAATCCTTATGACGCTAAAGGTCTTTTAAAGTCTGCGATACGTGATGACGACCCTGTCATATTTATGGAGTCAGAACAAATGTACGGTGACAAGGGGGAAGTTCCCGAGGGAGAATATACCCTGCCCATAGGAGTTGCAGATATAAAACGCAGTGGAAAAGACATTACTTTGGTTAGCTTTGGGAAAATTTTAAAAGAGGCATTAACCGCCGCAGAGGCGCTCGCAAAGGAGGGAATCGAAGTAGAGGTTATTGATTTAAGAACCATACGTCCTATGGATTATCAAACCATTTTTGAATCAGTTAAGAAAACCAATCGTTTAGTAATACTAGAAGAATCATGGCCATTTGGTAATATTTCAACCGAAATCACTTATCAAGTACAAAATGAAATTTTTGATTACTTGGATGCACCTATAGAAAAAATAAATACCGCAGATACTCCGGCACCCTATTCTCCTGTTTTATTAAAAGAATGGTTGCCCAATCAAGAAGATGTCATTAAGGCTGTTAAAAAAGTCCTTTACCGAAATTAATTTTAAATAACTCGTTCGAAAAAGCAGTTTTTCATATGGTTTTAACCTACTAGAATTCATTTTTTATTCTAGATTGTTTTACTATTTTTACGCACACTTTCAAACAACACATAAACATGGAATTTATTATACAATTTTTACCCGCATTTGGAGGACTAGCTTTGCTCTTTGTTTTTATCAAAAACAGTTGGGTTTCTAAACAAGAGGTAGGAAATGAAAAAATGGCTCGTATCGCTAAAAACATAGCAGATGGGGCAATGTCTTTCTTAAAGGCAGAATACAAAATTTTATTCATTTTTGTTATAGCCGTAGCAATACTCTTGTTCTTCAAAGGACAGGCAGAAGCAGGTTCAAACGGAATGGTTGCCGTATCCTTTATCGTAGGTGCAATTTGTTCCGCCTTGGCAGGTTTTATTGGGATGCGTGTCGCAACTAAAGCCAACGTAAGAACAACCAATGCTGCGAGAACCTCCTTAGGAAAAGCATTAGAAGTAGCTTTTGCAGGAGGAGCTGTTATGGGACTTGGTGTTGTAGGTCTTGGAGTTTTAGGACTTAGTGGTCTGTTTGCCCTATACAGCGAGCAAGGATGGGAAATTTCTGAAGTTTTAAATGTGCTATCTGGGTTCTCTTTAGGAGCCTCTTCCATAGCACTATTTGCTCGAGTGGGTGGTGGAATTTATACCAAAGCCGCTGATGTAGGAGCAGACCTTGTAGGGAAAGTTGAAGCGGGAATCCCTGAAGACCACCCTTTAAACCCCGCAACGATTGCAGATAACGTAGGGGATAACGTAGGTGATGTTGCCGGAATGGGAGCAGACCTTTTTGAATCCTATGTAGGGTCTATTATTGGTACTATGGTCTTGGGTGCTTTAATCATCACTCCAGATTTTAATGGTCTTGGTGCGGTATATTTACCTTTAGCTTTAGCAGCTGTAGGGATTGTAATGTCCATCATAGGAACATTTTTTGTTCGCGTTAAAGAAGGAGGTTCCCCTCACGCTGCACTAAATCTAGGAGAATTTGGTTCTGCGGGCTTAATGCTAGTAGCTTCTTATTTTTTAATCAATGCTTTTCTACCTGAAGCTGTTGAGGGATTACCCTTCGGAGCAATGGGAGTTTTTTATGCTACCATTGCTGGACTTGTAGCAGGGTTAGCTGTAGGAAAAGTAACCGAATATTATACAGGTACAGGAACCAAGCCAGTGACTTCTATCGTAGAACAATCTGAAACAGGTGCAGCTACCAATATCATTGCTGGTTTAGGGGTAGGGATGATGTCCACTGCCGTACCTATTATCTTAATTGCGGCAGCGATTTTGATCTCTCATTACTTTGCTGGTTTATATGGTATTGCGATAGCAGCCGTTGGGATGCTTGCCAATACAGGAATTCAGCTCGCAGTTGATGCGTACGGACCCATTTCAGATAACGCAGGAGGAATTGCCGAAATGGCAGAGCTTGAGCCTGAAGTACGCGAACGTACAGACAAACTAGATGCGGTTGGAAACACTACTGCAGCTATCGGTAAAGGTTTTGCAATTGCTTCGGCAGCATTAACCGCTTTGGCTTTATTTGCTGCCTTTATGAAAACAGCTGGAGTAGCAGCGATTGATGTTTCTCAACCCAGAATCATGGCAGGACTTTTGGTAGGAGGAATGCTTCCATTTGTTTTTTCTGCTTTGTCAATGAACGCAGTAGGAAGAGCAGCCATGGCTATGATCGAAGAAGTACGAAGACAGTTTAGAGACATTCCTGCATTACGAGCAGCACTGGATGTCATGATTAAATACGACTCAGATATGTCTAAGGCTTCGGCAGCAGACCGTAAAATTTTTGATGCTGCTGATGGGGTAGCAGAATACGACAAATGTGTGGCGATCTCTACTACGGCTTCGATTAAAGAAATGGTACTTCCCGGTGTATTAGCCATAGTGGTTCCCGTAGGAGTTGGCTTTTTTGGTGGGGCAGAAATGCTCGGAGGCCTCCTCGCTGGAGTAACAACTTGTGGAGTCTTGATGGCCATATTTCAGTCCAATGCTGGTGGTGCCTGGGAAAATGCAAAGAAAATGATCGAAGAACAAGGTAAAAAAGGAACTGATGCTCACAAGGCCGCTGTTGTTGGAGATACCGTTGGAGATCCTTTTAAAGATACTTCAGGACCTTCATTAAACATTTTACTTAAGTTAATGTCTGTAGTAGCCTTGGTGATCGCACCAAGTATTGCCATGGATGGAGCTGCGGTTACCGCCTATGTAAATGCTAAAGCAGAAACAAACCTTGTTGAAGTAGTGGTTACTGAGGAAGGGGAAGCTTCTGAAGAGACTTATACGGTAAATGTTACTTCTGAGAGCAACAAAGAAATGGTTGTTGAAGTTGTGGTAAAAGAAGGTGAAACTTCAATAGAAGCAGAAGCGAAAGAGTAAGTTTACAAACTCATATAAAAAAGAGGCTGTAAAACAGCCTCTTTTTTTTTGGAATCAAATGTGGATCCTTTAAATTTTATAATACGTTATCAATCTCAGAGATAATGCTGTTCAGATCCTCTTTCTTTTCTACAAAATCTAGATTATCGACATCAATAATCACCATTTTCCCCTTGTCATAAGTTGAGGTCCAGGCTTCATAGCGTTCGTTAAGACGACTCAGATAATCGATGCTGATCGAGTTTTCGTATTCCCGCCCGCGTTTGTGGATTTTATTGACCAAGTTTGGAATACTGCTACGGAGATAGATTAAAAGATCGGGTCCCTGGATGAGGGATTCCATCAAATCAAAAAGCTCTTGGTAGTTTTTAAAATCCCTCTGGTTCATAAGCCCCATCGCTTTGAGGTTGGGCGCAAATATGTGCGCATCTTCATAAATGGTGCGGTCTTGAACAATGGTCTTTTTATCGTTTTTAATTTTGAGTAATTGCTGGAAACGACTTTTAAGGAAGTAAATCTGTAAATTAAAAGACCAGCGCTCCATATGATTGTAAAAATCATCGAGATAAGGATTGTCGATAACATCTTCAAAATGCGCCTCCCAGCCGTAATGTTTTGCTAGAAGTTCGGTTAGACTGGTTTTACCTGCTCCTATATTTCCTGCAATTGCAATATGCATGATTCTATTTGAATAGTTTGTTTATGGAACTGCAAAGTAACTTCTTTTTTTAAACAATAAAAGAGTAGCGGGCATTAAAAGGAAATTTTAAAAACATTCATCAGTTGTTTTAAATTACTATTCAAAAATTTGAAAATTGAAAAAAAGCTGTATTTTTGTACCACAAACGAGGAAGGATTTGACTGATTGCAAACCTCGAAAAAAAAATGCTAAAGCAGTGTTGCTTTTCAAAACGCACCGTTTGAATCCTTCCGTAAAAGCAACTTATAAATGTCATATTTTTTTACCTCAGAATCTGTAAGCGAAGGTCATCCAGATAAAATCGCAGATCAAATTAGTGATGCCTTGCTTGATAATTTTTTAGCTTTTGATCCAGAAAGTAAAGTAGCTTGTGAAACACTGGTTACCACGGGCCAAGTCATTTTGGCAGGGGAAGTAAAAAGTGCTACCTATCTAGACGTACAATCCATAGCAAGAGAAACCATCAACAAAATTGGATATACCCAAGGAGCTTATCAATTTAGTGGGGACTCCTGTGGGGTAATTTCTTTAATTCACGAACAATCTCAAGACATCAATAGGGGAGTAGATCGTGAAGAAAAAGAAGCCCAAGGTGCTGGAGACCAAGGAATCATGTTTGGATACGCCACCAAAGAGACGGATACTTATATTCCTTTAGCACTTGATTTATCTCATAAGATATTGATTGAACTTGCGGATCTAAGAAGAGAAAATAAAGAAATCACCTATTTACGTCCCGACGCTAAATCACAAGTTACCATCGAATACGATGACCACAACAAACCCTTGCGAATAGACACTATAGTCGTTTCTACGCAACACGACGACTTTAATACGGATGAAAAAGCGATGTTGCAACAGATAAAAAACGATATAAAAAACATCTTGATCCCCAGGGTTGTAGCTAAATCAAGCCCTGAAATACAAAAACTTTTTGGGGAGGAGATCACTTATCATGTAAATCCAACAGGGAAGTTTGTCATCGGGGGGCCTCATGGCGATACGGGATTGACTGGAAGAAAAATTATCGTGGATACCTACGGTGGAAAAGGAGGTCACGGGGGAGGTGCTTTCAGCGGAAAAGACCCTAGCAAAGTAGATCGTAGTGCGGCTTATGCGGCTCGCCATATGGCAAAAAATCTCGTAGCTGCCGGAGTTGCAGATGAAATCTTGGTTCAGTTGAGTTATGCCATAGGGGTGGTAGAACCTACCTCCATTTTTATCAATACTTACGGAACGGCTAAAGTAGCTTTAGATGATGCAGCGATTGCTCAAAAAGCAGCTGAAATCTTTGATATGCAACCTTACGCAATCGAACAGCGACTTAAGTTGCGAAATCCTATGTATTTAGAAACAGCATCTTACGGGCATATGGGGCGCCAGCCTCAAAAAATTATAAAAACATTCGAATCTCCTTACAATGGAAAAATCTCAAAAGAAATTGAGCTTTTTACCTGGGAAAAATTAGATTATTTAGAAACTATCAAAAATCACTTTCAATTATGAGTACACAAGTAGCAACAAAAGCATTACATGCAGGTCATGATGCTAAAAATACACAAGGAACACAAGCAGTTCCCATTTATCAAACCACATCCTATGTGTTTAATAATTCAGACCATGCGGCGAATTTATTTTCTTTAGCCGAACCAGGATATATTTATACCCGACTAAACAACCCTACAAATGATGTTTTAGAACAACGTCTAGCAGCAATGGAAGGCGGGGTTGCAGCAGTTGCTACTGCCTCGGGAACTGCGGCGATAGCTACAACCCTAATGGTCATTTTAAAAACAGGAGATCATATTGTAGCTTCAAATAGTTTGTATGGTGGAACCTACAATTTATTAGCCAATACCTTACCTCGTTTTGGTATTACTACCACTTTTGTCGATCCCGATAATCCAGAGGAATTTACAAATGCGGTTGCACCAAACACCCGTTTATTTTTCGCAGAATCTTTAGGAAATCCCAAATTGGACGTCCTTGATTTAAAAGCAATTTCTGCTGCTGCTAAAAAGGCAAAAGTTCCTTTTGTTGTGGATAATACAGTGGCTTCACCAGCCTTATTAAATCCGATTGAACACGGTGCTAATATCGTAATCCACTCTTTGACTAAGTATCTTACAGGAAATGGAACTTCCATAGGAGGGGTTATCATAGACGCTGGAACTTTTGATTGGGGAAATGGAAATTTTCCAGAATTTACAGAACCCAATCCGAGTTATCACGGCTTAAATTATCACGAAGCTTTAGGAAACATTGCTTTTATTGCGAAGGTTCGAATTGAAGGACTTCGCGATTTGGGAAGTGCTCCGAGTCCTTTTAACAGTTTTCAAAGCATTCAAGGGATTGAAACCTTAGAAATAAGAATGAAGAAGCATTCTGAAAATGCATTAAAACTCGCTGCTTGGCTTTCTACGAGAGATGAAGTAGCTTGGGTAAATTACCCTGGCCTCAAGACCTCAAAGTACAACAGCCTGGCTCAACAATACCTTCCTAAGGGTCAAAGTGGGATTGTAACATTTGGTTTGAAAAAAGGGTATGAAGCCGGAAAAATTGTTGCAGATCACACCCAGTTATTTTCTCTATTAGCCAATATTGGCGATACTAAATCATTGATTATTCATCCAGCGAGTACAACGCATCAACAATTGGATGACGAGGCACAGAAAACAACTGGAGTAACAAAGGATTTGATTCGCCTTTCTGTTGGACTTGAAGACATTAAAGATCTTATTGAGGATTTAGAAAACGCCTTTGCCCAGATTTAAATAGAGATGACAGAGATCAAAACGATTTCGATTCACAATTTTAAAACGCATACAGGTGCTGTCTATTCGTCAATTGATTTGCATTATCAGCAATTTGGACTGACAATTGGGACAGCACCTGTGGTGATGGTTAATCATTCTTTAACTGGGGATGCGCAACTGACTGGAAAAAATGGATGGTGGAATGAAATTATTGGTCCTGCAAAAACCATAGATACTTTACGCTATACGGTAATTGGGTTTAATATCCCGGGAAATGGAACTTTAGGGCAAACATTTTCTAAACCAGAAGATTTTCATGCTGGAGACATTGCTTCTCTTTTTCTTCAAGGTCTAAAAGAATTAGGGATAGAGGAACTCTATGCGTTAATAGGAGGTTCTATTGGTGGAGGAATAGCCTGGGAGATGGCTGCTTTAGCACCCAATATCACAAAATATTTAGTCCCTGTTGCTGCAGATTGGAAAGCAAATGATTGGATATTGGCCAATACGTATTTACAAAAAAGAATTCTTAAAAATTCTAAGCAACCTTTAGAGGATGCACGTATTCATGCAATGCTTACCTATAGAACTCCTCAGTCCTTCGATTCTCGTTTTGGAAGAACCAAAAATGAAGAACAGAACAGGTATAATATTGAAAGCTGGTTAATTTATCACGGTGACAAACTAGCCAAACGTTTTCAGCTAGATGCTTACATTATGATGAATCATTTGTTAGCGTCAATTAATATAGAACGTCGAGGTAAAAGTGCTTTAGAGATTATTAAAAGCATCAGTGCCAAAATTCATTTGATTGCTATAGATAGCGATTTATTTTTTACTCCGGCAGAAGATCAAAAAACCTTTGAATTGAGCAAGCCTCATAAGGATGACATTTATTACCATGAGCTAAGTTCGCTTCATGGACACGACGCTTTTCTAATTGAAAATGATGATATGGCGCGAATCTTATCTAAAATATTTTAAACCCAAAAACTAAAAATTATGCAAGTTTCACTTGAACGAATTAATGAAGACTACCTTTTTGAAGTGACCAATCAAAATGGAATGAGCGTCCGTTTGGACAACCGATCCAAAACAACAGGCGAAGTTCAGGGAGTAAGCCCTATGGAATTGTTGTTGATGGGAGTTGCAGGTTGCAGTAGCATTGATATTGTTGCCATACTAAACAAACAAAAAATAAACCCCAAAGTACTGAAAATGGAAGTGCAAGGACATCGACATGAAGATGAAGTTCCAGCCTTGTTTTACCAAATAGATATCACAATTTATCTGGAAGGAGATTTTTCAGCTGAAAAGGCAAAACGCGCCGCTCAATTGTCATTTGACAAATATTGCTCGGTTTCAAAAACCTTAGAACCTACAGCACAAATTAATCACAAAGTCATTTTAAACGGGAAAGAAATATGAGTTCAAATTTTGAAACAACAGCGATTCGAACCCAAATGGATCGGTCCACTTTTTCAGAACATTCCAGTCCTTTATATCTTACATCGAGTTTTGTTTTTGAGGATGCTGAAGAAATGAGAGCCTCCTTTGCAGAAGAAAAAGAGCGCAATATATACAGTCGCTTTTCCAATCCCAACACCTCAGAGTTTACTGATAAAATTTGCCGGATGGAAGGGGCAGAAGAAGGTGTTGCTTTTGCTAGTGGTATGGGAGCAGTTTTCAGTACGTTTGCTACTTTTTTAAAGGCCGGAGATCACCTCCTTTCCGCACGTGCAGTCTTCGGCTCAACCCACAGTCTGTTTACTAAGTATTTTCCTAGGTGGGAGATTGCAACTACTTATTTTTCTGTAGAGCAACTAGAGACTGTTGAGGAATTGATTCAACCCAATACAAAATGCATTTATGTCGAATCTCCTACCAATCCAGGATTGGCTGTATTGGATCTTGAAGTTTTGGGTAAAATTGCTAAAAAACATAAGCTTTTATTTATAGTAGATAATTGTTTTGCAACCCCTTACCTTCAACAACCGATCCGCTACGGAGCCGATTTGGTAATTCATTCAGCAACCAAACTTATAGATGGGCAGGGACGTGTTTTAGGAGGAGTAACTGTAGGGAAAAAAGAACTGATTCGCGAGTTGTATTTGTTTGCAAGAAATACAGGCTCTTCACTTTCTCCTTTCAACGCCTGGATTTTATCCAAAAGTCTTGAGACACTGGCTGTTCGTATGGATCGTCATTGTCAAAACGCATTTCAACTTGCTCAATTGTTGGAAGCGCAAGAGGGAATTAATTGGGTTAAATATCCCTTTCTAAAATCTCATCCTCAATACGATTTAGCAAAGAAGCAAATGAAATTGGGAGGCAATATCATTTCCTTTGAACTCAAAGGAGGACTAGAAGCAGGACGAAAGTTTATCGATAAAATTCAAATGTGTTCTCGCTCCGCCAATCTGGGTGATTCAAGAACCATAGTGACCCATCCTGCATCAACTACCCACAGTAAACTTTCTGAGGAGGATCAACTAGCAGTGGGGATTACAGGAGGAATGATTCGGTTATCAGTAGGCTTAGAACATCCAGAGGACATCTGGGAAGATTTAAAAAACGCTTTAAATTAGAAACGATGAGTATTGAAAGGGACTTAATGAAAAGAATATTGGTTTTAGATGGCGCTATGGGAACCATGATTCAAACTCATACCCTTGAGGAAGAGGACTTTAGAGCTCAGCGATTTAAAGATCATCCCTGCACCTTAAAAGGAAATAATGATTTGCTTTCTATAACACAACCTGAGATTATCAAAGGTATTCATCGTGCTTATTTAGATGCTGGTGCCGATATCATAGAAACCAATACATTTTCATCTACCTCTATAGGAATGGCTGACTACCAAATGGAAAATTTGGCTTATGAATTAAATTATGAAAGTGCTAAAATAGCTAAGGAAGTAACCTTAGAATATCAAGAAAAAACTCCCGATCAAAAACGTTATGTTGCCGGATCCATAGGCCCTACAAATAAGACAGCCAGTATGTCACCAGATGTAAACGATCCTGGATTTAGGGCGGTAGAATTTGATGAATTAGTAAGTGCTTATAAAGAACAAACTTTAGGTTTGGTTGAGGGAGGAGCTGATTTACTTTTAGTAGAAACGATTTTCGACACCCTCAATGCTAAAGCCGCTTTGTATGCTATTCAAGAGATCAAAACAGAAAAAAAGTCTGAAATACCCGTAATGGTTAGCGGGACGATAACTGATGCTAGTGGAAGAACACTTTCCGGACAAACAGTAGAAGCTTTTCGCATCTCGCTCAGCCACCATCCTGTTTTAAGTATTGGATTTAATTGTGCTTTGGGTGCCGACCAATTATTACCCTATATCAAAAGACTTTCCAATCAGAGTGATGTGTTTATTTCCGCTCATCCTAATGCAGGGCTGCCAAATGCTTTTGGAGCATATGATCAGTCTCCCGAAGAAATGAGAGATCTTATTGAGGCTTATTTAAAACAAGACGTGGTTAACATAATTGGGGGCTGTTGTGGTACTACCCCAGAACACATTCGCCAGATAGCTGAACTTGCAAAAAAATACCCTCCTAGAAATCCAAAAAGTTCAAATAATGATTAAAAAGAAACCCCTTTTACTTTCTGGATTAGAACCTTTGATCATTACCGAGGACACAAACTTTGTAAATGTGGGAGAGCGAACCAATGTGACAGGATCTAGAAAATTTTTAAGGCTTATAGAAAACCAACAATATCAAGATGCCCTTGAAATAGCAAGAGAACAAGTTTTGGGTGGTGCTCAAATCATCGACGTCAATATGGATGAAGGCATGATTGATGGGGTACAGGCAATGACCACCTTTTTAAATCTAATTGCAGCTGAACCAGATATTGCTCGTGTTCCCGTTATGATTGATAGTTCCAAATGGGAGATCATAGAGGCAGGATTAAAAGTGGTTCAAGGTAAGGGTGTCGTAAATTCCATTAGTTTAAAGGAAGGAGAAGCAACTTTTATTAGTCAAGCACAAACCATAAAAAAATACGGAGCTGCGGTAATTGTAATGGCCTTTGACGAAAAAGGACAAGCAGATGATTTAGAAAGACGTATCGAAATCTGTGATCGCTCCTATAAAATTCTTGTTGAGCAAGTAGGTTTTCCACCAGAAGACATCATTTTTGATCCAAACATTTTTCCAGTAGCCACGGGTATGGAAGAACATCGCAAAAATGCCTTGGACTTTTTTCATGCAACAAAGTGGATACGTGATAATTTACCTCATGCCAATGTAAGTGGAGGAGTAAGTAATGTTTCCTTTTCTTTTCGAGGAAATAATACCGTTAGAGAAGCAATGCATGCTTCATTTCTATATCATGCTATTCAGCATGGGATGAATATGGGTATTGTTAACCCCTCACTTTTGGAAGTTTACGATGAAGTACCTAAAGATTTGATGGAATATGTCGAAGACGTACTGCTGGATCGGAGAGAGGATGCTACAGAACGTTTACTAGAATTTTCTGAAAACATCGTTCAGATTCATAAAGGAGCTAAAAAAACTGATGATGCTTGGAGAAAAGAAGACCTAAAATCACGATTAGCACATGCTTTAATTAAAGGGATAGACACCTTTATAGAAGAGGATACAGAAGAAGCTCGTCTGGAAGCAAAAAAACCAATAGAGGTAATCGAAGGTCCTTTGATGGACGGCATGAACGTAGTTGGAGATTTATTTGGAGCTGGAAAAATGTTTCTTCCACAGGTGGTTAAATCTGCAAGAGTAATGAAAAAAGCGGTGGCCTATTTACAGCCTTTTATCGAAGCTGAAAAGACCGTAGGTACGCAATATGCAGGAAAAGTACTTATGGCAACGGTCAAAGGAGACGTGCATGACATTGGGAAAAATATCGTAAGTGTTGTTCTGGCTTGTAACAATTATGAAATTGTAGATTTAGGGGTTATGGTACCTCCAGAAATTATAATTCAGAGGGCAATAGAAGAACAGGTAGATGTGATAGGACTTTCCGGACTCATCACTCCTTCTCTTGATGAAATGGTTTATTTGGCCAAAGAGCTAGATCGCCAAAACATTAAGATTCCCGTTTTGATAGGTGGAGCCACCACCTCTAAAGCCCACACAGCCGTTAAGATTGCACCTCAATCTCAAGCTCCAGTTATCCATGTTAATGACGCTTCCCGAGCAGTAGGAGTAGTGAGTAATCTTTTGCAAAAAGATAAAAGAGAAGCTTACACGCTTCAAATTCGAGAAGAATACGAAATATTTAAAGCCAAATTTTTAGAACGAACTGCAGCTAAATCCTATATTCCCCTAAAAGAGGCCCAAAAAAATAAATTCCCAATTGACTGGGATAACTTTGAAGCAGTAAAGCCAAAAGCTCTAGGGAATCATACAATAGAAAACCAATCCCTAACTGATTTAGTTCCTTTTATCGATTGGACTCCCTTTTTTCGTTCCTGGGATTTGCATGGAAAGTACCCCGAGATTTTAAAAGATGAGGTAGTAGGAGAACAAGCCCGTGTCTTGTTTGAAGACGCTCAAACGATGCTAGATAAAATTATTAAAAAGGAATGGTTAACCGCCAAAGCTCGTTTTGGTCTCTTTCCAGCAAATGCTGTAGGAGACGATATTGAGGTCTATAAAACCGAGGCTCGTAAGGAGGTAAGCGTACAGTGGCTTACTTTACGGCAACAACTAAAAAAACGCAGCGGACATCCCAATCTTGCACTTTCAGACTTTATAGCTCCTAAATTAAATGGTAAACCTGACTATATGGGAGCTTTTTGTGTAACTGCAGGCTTTGGAACTGATGAAATAGCAAAACGTTTTGAAGCTGAAAACGACGATTACAGTTCCATTATGCTCAAGGCTCTTGCGGATCGTCTTGCAGAAGCTTTTGCAGAATATTTGCATTTAAGAGTACGGACCCATTATTGGGGATACGCTGTAAAAGAAGCACTTACAAATGAAGAGCTGATTCGAGAAAACTATAGCGGTATTCGTCCTGCTCCTGGCTATCCGGCATGTCCAGATCATTTAGAGAAAAAAACCCTTTGGAAGCTTTTAGATGTAGAAGAAACCATCGGTGTAAAATTAACCGAAAGTTTGGCTATGTGGCCAGCTTCATCGGTATCTGGATATTATTTTGCGCACCCTCAAGCGCAATATTTTGGATTGGGTAAGATTAAAGAAGACCAATTGTTGTCTTACAGTAAACGAAGAGGAATAAACATAGAAGAAGCTCGAAAATGGCTCAGTCCCAATTTGGCAGAGTAATAAAAATTTTAGAATAGAATAAATGAAAATCACCGAACATATAGCAAACGCAAAAGGGCAGACCCAATTTACATTTGAAATTTTGCCTCCCCTCAAAGGTCAAAATATCAATTCGATTTTTGAAGCTCTAGACATGTTAATGGAATTTAATCCTCCCTTTATAGACGTAACTTATCACAGAGAAGAACATGTTTATAAGGAAGTGGGAAAGGGCTTACTTGAAAAGAAAATTATACGTAAACGCCCAGGAACGGTAGGGATTTGTGCTGCGATACAATCAAAGTATAATGTAGATGCGGTACCGCACATTCTTTGCGGAGGATTTACAAAAGAAGATACTGAGAATTTTCTGATCGACCTTGATTTTTTAGGGATTCAAAACCTTGTCGCACTTCGTGGAGACCCTGTTAAAACAGAGACCTATTTTACTCCTTTCGAAGACGGTCATCGCTATGCCAATGAGTTAGTAAGTCAAATCGCCGATTTGAACAAAGGGATCTATCTTGACCATGAAATTCTAAATTCAAACCCAACAGATTTTTGTATTGGGGTGTCTGGATATCCCGAAAAGCATATGGAAGCACCAAGTTTAGCAAGTGATTTACATTTTTTAAAGAAAAAAATTGAAGCGGGCGCAGACTATGTAGTTACTCAAATGTTTTTTGACAACCAGAAGTATTTTGAATTTGTCGCTCTTGCAAGAGCTGAAGGGATTGAAGTACCTATTATTCCGGGGCTTAAACCGCTTTCCACGCTAAAACAACTAAATTTGATTCCACACCGTTTTCATGTGGATCTTCCCGAGCCTCTTATTAAAGAAGTCATTCGATGTAAGGACAACAAAGCCGTGCGTCAGGTGGGGATAGATTGGTGTATTGAACAGAGTAAAGAACTCAAAGCCGCTGGCGTTCCTTTTTTACATTATTATTCTATGGGAAAAGCGGATAATATCAAGGCCATTGCAAAAGAGGTGTTTTAGGATGTAAGGGATTTAAACACCTTTTCTAAGCTTTCATTTTTTAATTGGAGCTTTAGGATTTTAAGACCGTTGTCATGGGCAAAATCAAAAACAGCTGGGCGCATGTCTTTTTTTTCCTTCAGTTGTAATTCGTAATCAAAATCATGAGGGTTTCTCACCTGTTGTACGTTTGGAATTCTTGCTAACGCCTCAGTCTCCACACGATAATCAAAACTAACTTCAATGATTTGTTTTTGATCCTTTCTAAGGTTTTCCATCCGCTCATCTAAAACAATTTCACCTTTATTAATAATCAGTACCCGATCGCAAAGAGCATCTACTTCTTGTAAAATATGGGTAGACAGTAAGACTGTTTTGTCTTTGCCTAAATTTCGAATCAATTTTCGAATTTCTACCAGTTGATTTGGATCGAGGCCCGTTGTGGGTTCATCGAGTATGATTAATTTCGGATTGTGTAACAGGGCTGCTGCCAGTCCAACGCGTTGCTTATAGCCTTTAGATAAGGTTTGAATCTTTTTCTTTTTATGGTCTTCCAAGCCTGTTTGATTTATCAGAGCTTCTACAGGAGGGTTTTTTAGCCGATAGAGTTCGGCAACGTAATCTAAATACTCTTTTACATACATTTCGGGATAGAGTGGGTTGTTTTCGGTTAAATAACCTACCTCCTTTTGTATGGTTCTACGTTCTGTTTTTAAATCTTTATCATAAAAAACTACACTTCCTTCCCATTCGGTATAGTAACCTGTTAAAATTTTCATGAGAGTAGATTTTCCAGCACCATTAGGACCTAAAAGGCCTACGACCTCTCCTTTTTTTAAGTGGATGGAGACCCCCTTTAAGGCTTGGAGTTCTCCAAATTTTTTTGCTACCCCTTCTAAAATTAGACTCATGTAAGTTTTATTTAAAGATACATTTTCTTTCAGTTATTTTTTTGCGTTGGATCTTTTACTTTCTATTAGGACGGTAGTTAAAATAAGCACTCCGCCAATCACACTTTTTAGGGTTGGGATTTCATTTAGAAAAAGAGCCCCTAAAAGTACTCCAAAAAGGGGTTGAATACTACTCATAATACTCGCCGTACTTATATTAAAATAAGAAAAGCTACTTAAAAACAGGGTGTGACCCAAGGCCGTAGTAATTGCTCCCAAAATAAACAAATAGGGCCATTGAGAAAGAATGTCAGCATCTGGATAAAGCCATAGCACAGGAGCCAAAAGAACTACTACAACCCCTAATTGATAGATCATTTGTATGGAGCCATTGCCCATCGCATTGTGTTTTTTTAAAATCAAATTTCGCAATGCATAAGCTAAGGCTGAAAATAATCCGATCAATAAACCTTGCGTTCCTGAATTTTTGAGGTCAAAGGCAGGAACTAAAAAATAAATACCAAGTATGATGAGTCCACCCAAGATCAAATGCATTTTTTGAAGCTTCACCGGAATAAAAAAAGGTTCTAAAAAAACGGTCATGATGGGATAGGTAAAAAGCGACAACATTCCAATAGCAACATTGCTCCATTGAAGGGCAAAAAAGTAGGTGATCCAATGTACGGCCATAAGAAAACCACTCCACCAAACAGCGTTTGTGTGGTTTTTCCAATTGATTTTGAAGTTAAATTTTTTATAATATGCATAAAGTATCAAAAGGACTAAGGCAATAAGGGAACGCACCCAAATAGAAACGGGAGGAGGCAAGGCAATATAACGACCCAATACTCCTGAGGTACTGATGAAAAGCATCCCTAGGTTTAATAAGACGAGGTAGTATAAATGCGGATTTTTAGCTTGTGTGGCTTTCATTTAAAGTATAAAGAAACGAAAAAGACTAATGGTCAGCAAACCCCAAAAGGTTCCACTTGCCATGCTCAACACCGCCAAAATGATGGCATGGGGCATCCACTTTTTTTCATAAGCAGCTGTAACCGCGGGAGCTGTTGCTATTCCGCCAACATTTGCCATACTTGCTATGGGCACCCATGCGGCATTGACATTTAGAAGTTTTGCTACCCCCAGCATGAATACAAAATGACTGAACAACCACAAGACCAGAAATCCAACAAAAAAAGGATCAAATTGTAAGAGTTCAAAGCGCAGTTTTAATCCCAAAACTGCCATTACAACTAAAATAAGGAAACTGCCCAATTTTAAAATGAATTTGCTGTTCCAAGATTTAATGAAGAATCCCAATCCCAATCCTAGAAAAGATAAAACTACAATCTTCCCCACAAAAGAGGTGAAGCTTAACTCAACCCCATAAACTAATGCTAGAAGCACTATAAAGGTGATCAAAGGGTTCGTTTTTTTGTCTGGACTATCTTTAATTTCTTCGGGAAGCGACAGGGCATTGATCTTTAACAAACGATTAAAAAAGGCACTTCTTTTAATATTTTGAAACATCCCAATCGTCCAAAGATTAACCAAGATGTTATCCAAAACCAGAACAGTCAAAAACAAAGCTTCCGAACAGGCTACCACCTCCTTAAGAACCAATTGACTTGTACTTCCCCCAATCCAACTTCCTACTACTGGGGGGATGGCTTTCCAGACCTCTTGTTTTACAAAAAGCTCAGAGACCATAGAAGTATGTTGAAATAGATATACAAAAGCAACTGGGAATAATGCAATCCAAAAAGAACCTGAAACAAAAACAACGATGGGTTTCCATCCTATAGCTTTTAGTTGATTTATAGACAAACTGCTCATAACTGCTAATACAGCCATAGGGATGAACACCGTCTTACTCCAATCATGGATTTCAATTTGACTGTAATCTTGATTTAAAATACTAGAAATTATAGCAGGAATTAAGTAGGCTAAGAGAATCGATGGAATCCAATTGAAGAACTTTTTAATCCAAACCTTGTCCCACTTTTCTAAAAAAAGGATCAGCAGAACAGTTACTAATACAATTACGAAAGCTTCAAGCAAAGAAATGATTTTTAAATAAAGGATAAGATACTTCTTTTCAATAACTATTCATTACTGTTTTAAAAAGTAATGAGTAGTTCTCTTACCAAAGTTCGCCATCCTACTTCCGTTCTCGCCTCATTAGTCCTTTAATTTATTTTATAACCATCGCTGTAATTGATCTAGGTCAGTTTAGGGGATTCCATATTTTTTTCGGTTTAGGGATTTTTTTTCAATTTAAAACTTGATTTAGGAAGTTCTTCTCAAACAATTTTAAAAAAAAACGCTAAAAATTTGTTTTTGATAAAAGCAATAGTACATTTGCTGAGATTTTAAACAATGAAAACAACATTTTTTTACTATAACGACTTTTATTACTTCTACGCAGAAGCTAACTGGACTTTGTAGTAATTAATCAATAATATAAGATAATAAAGTCCTGATGCCATCGGGACTTTTTTTTTGAACTCAATGGAAACCAAAATAACAGTAGCCATACAAGGAAAACAAGGATCGTTTCACCATCTTGTCGCAAAAAAATACTTTGGCGAACAACTGTCCTTAGTAGCTTGTGATACTTTTGATGCTTCTGTAAATGCTGTTCTTCAAGGAACTGCAGACCAAGCAGTAATGGCTATTGAAAATTCAATTGCAGGATCCATTATTCCTAATTATGCCTTAATCGATCAAAATGATTTACAAATTGTAGGGGAATACGGATTAAGCATACATCACAATTTTATGGGTCTTTCGGGACAAACCATTGAGGATATCCAAGAAGTTCACTCTCATCCAATGGCTTTATTGCAGTGTAAAAACTTTTTCAAAGATTATCCTCATATCCGTTTGGTAGAGTCTGAAGATACAGCTGAAGAAGCACAGCGCATTGCAGAAAACCAATTGAAAGGCATCGGAGCAATTGCCAGTAAAGAAGCAGCAACTCTTTTTGGTTTAAAAGTATTTGCTACTTCTATACAAACCATAAAAAACAACGTCACTCGCTTTGTCATTATCCAAAAAAAGGGAACTCTTGTCCCTCAAAATAAGGTCAATAAAGCCGCTTTAAAATTTATCTTGGATCATCAACGTGGGAGTTTGGCAGCTGTTCTTAATGTGATGAGTGACTGTCAACTTAATTTGACCAAAATACAATCCCTTCCTGTAATTGAAACCCCGGGGAAATATGCCTTTTTTGTAGATGTTACATTTGATGACTTTTCTCACTATGAGAAGGCACGAAAGCTCCTTGCCATTATGGCTTCAAAATTTAAAATATTGGGTGAATACGCTCAACACAAAAGATGAAAGCAACTGCAAACCGTTTAGCGAGTGTCCAAGAATACTATTTTTCTCGAAAACTTAGAGAAGTAGCCCAAATGATTAAAGCGGGTCATCCGGTAATCAATATGGGAATTGGCAGTCCAGACCTACAGCCCCATCCAAAGGTAATTGAAAGCTTAAGGCAAGCACTAAACCATCCTAAGGCACATATGTATCAAAGCTATCAGGGAATTCCTGAATTAAGAGCGGCAATCAGTAGTTTTTATAAAAAACATTATAATGTAGATTTAGATTACCAAAACGAAGTACTTCCATTGATGGGTTCAAAAGAAGGCATCATGCACATTTCTATGGCCTTTTTAAACCCTGGAGATCAAGTATTAATTCCCAACCCTGGATATCCCACTTATGCTTCCGTAACTCAGTTGATGGAAGCGGAAGTTGTACTTTATGATTTAGAAGCCCAAACTCGCTGGCAACCCGATTTTAAGTCCTTGGAAGCGATGGATACCTCTAAGGTAAAAATCATGTGGTTAAATTATCCCCATATGCCAACTGGAGCCGATGCAAAAATCGAAACCTTTGATCGGTTAATTGCCTGGGCAAAAGAGCGTGATATTTTATTGGTTAATGACAATCCTTATAGTTTTGTATTGACTCAAAAACCTCAAAGTATCCTTTCACGTCCAGGAGCAAAAGAAGTAACAGTAGAATTGAATTCATTAAGTAAGTCTTTTAATATGGCAGGCTGGCGTGTTGGAATGCTTTCTGGTAAAGCAGCAGTTTTAAAAGAAGTTTTAAAAGTGAAAAGCAATATGGACTCGGGAATGTTTTACGGACTTCAGCAAGGAGCCATAGCAGCCTTAGAAATGTCCCCAGATTGGTTTTCAAAACTGAACGAAATCTATCAAAGAAGAAGGTCTCGAATGGAAGAATTGGCAAACAAATTAGGCGTGAAGATAGAACCCGAAAGTGTAGGACTCTTTCTTTGGGCAAAGCTTCCTGAGAAAAATTTAGATTCGGAAGCCTTTATTGATAAAATCTTACAAGAGCAGCATGTCTTCATCACTCCAGGGACTATCTTTGGAAATGGAGGTGCCGGCTACATCCGATTTTCACTCTGTGTTCCGGAAACGACCATAGAGGAAGCAATAAAACGTTTTGAATCATGAATATAGGATTTATAGGCTTGGGATTAATAGGCGGTTCATTTGCATTGGCTGCTAGAAAACATTTGAACAACATCCGTTTGTATGGTGAAGACCAAAAGCGTGCTCATTTAGTCCAGGCTTTGGAATTGGAACTCATAGATGAAACTTTAAATAGTCAAAATTATGCCGCTATGGATGTCATCCTCCTAGCAATACCCGTTGACGCTTCAGTTACAAGAGTAATTTCCTTGCTAGATCAAATGAATGATAATGCCTTACTAATAGATGTAGGTTCAACAAAATCAATGATTTGTTCTACGCTAGAATTACACCCAAAGCGCAATCAGTTTTTAGCTACACACCCCATCGCTGGAACAGAATTTTCTGGTCCCTCCGCTGCTTTTGAAAACCTGTATACTGGCAAGGCGCAAATTTTATGTGAAACTCATAAAACAAGACCTGATCTTTTGGAATGGGCGGTACAATGGTTCAATAAGATGGAAATGCAACTCCAAGAAATGGATCCAAAAGAACATGATAAACACATTGCCTATGTATCCCATATCTCCCATATCTCTTCGTTCATGCTAGGAAAAACCGTTATGGAAAAAGAAAAGGATGAACGAACTATTTTTAATATGGCGGGGAGTGGTTTTGAATCTACCGTACGTTTGGCAAAAAGCTCTCCAGCTATGTGGACGCCTATTTTTAAACAAAATCAAGATAATATTTTAGAAGTACTAGAGGAATACATTGCAAATCTGCAAGAGTTTAAATCTCTTATGGAACAAAACGACTACGAAGCGATCAATAAAAAAATGGAACAAACAAATGCCATAAAAACAATTTTGGCAGGAATTAATGAAACCAATAACAACTAGAAATACCTTAAAGATGGAAAACAAAAAAGAAATGCGCCAATGGTTAGATGACTTTGGATTAAATCACCCCCTTGTCATTGGAGGTCCTTGTAGCGCAGAAACTGAAGAACAAGTACTTAAAATTGCTCATGAACTCAAAGATACCGATGTAACGGTTTACCGCGCTGGAATTTGGAAACCTAGAACCCGCCCTGGGATGTTTGAGGGTGTAGGTGCTATTGGTCTTGGTTGGCTAAAAAAGGTAAAAGAAGAGACTGGGCTGTTAACCGCAACCGAGGTAGCAAACAAAGACCATGTAAAACTGGCTTTAGAAAACGATATAGATATTTTATGGATCGGGGCGCGTTCTACTGTTAGTCCATTTATCATGCAAGAAATTGCAGATGCTTTAGAAGGAACAGATAAAATTGTCTTGGTAAAAAATCCTGTAAACCCTGATTTGGCCCTCTGGTTGGGTGGTGTAGAGCGTCTGTATTCATCAAATATCAAAAAGTTAGGTTTAATACACAGAGGTTTTTCTACTTATGAAAAAACCAAATACAGAAACATTCCCGAATGGCAAATTGCCATAGAAGTAAAGAACAGGTTTCCGGACCTTCCTATGATTTGTGATCCCTCACACATCTCAGGAAGAAGAGATCTGATTTTTGATGTTTCACAAGCAGCACTTGATTTAAATTTTGATGGATTGATGATTGAGTCCCATTGGGATCCTGACAACGCATGGAGTGACGCAGCACAACAAGTTACCCCTACACGCTTAGTTGAAATCATGAAAGATTTGAAAGTAAGGAAAGAAACGACTAATGAAGAGAATTATCAAAATGAATTGAATAACCTAAGGGCTCAAATTGATGTAATGGATCAAACCCTGCTTGATACACTTGGTAAGCGCATGCAAGTTTCTGGTCAAATCGGAAAGTTAAAAAAGGAGAATAACGTAGCGGTTCTTCAGAATAAGCGCTGGAATGAAATCTTAGGCAGGATGATACTTGAAGGACAAGAGCGCAAATTATCTGAAGAATTTATACTTAGAGTGTTTAAAGCTATTCACCAGGAGTCTATCAATCAGCAAGAAAAAATATTGAATTCATAATCTTAAAATTAAATTTATGGACTTATCCACTCTGATGAAAAAAGCCCTAAATGAATTAAAACCCTTTTGGGCGTTATCAACAGGTGTTTGTTTGGTTTATGGATTATTGATAGCCGTTCCTTCAGAGCTAAATACTTATGGAGAGTTACTCTCCCTATTGATTGCAGGACCCTTACAACTAGGGCTTTGCATGTATTTTTTAAAGATTATCAAAGGAAGCACCCCCTCATTTTTTGATCTTTTTGAGGGGTTTAAGCCGCTTCTCAATGCCTTACTCCTTTTTTTTATCATCAACGCTTTGACACTTTTAGGACTTGTGTTTCTTATCATTCCAGGAATTATCATAAGTTTAGGATTTTCAATGAGTTATTACATACTTGCTGAAAATACAGAGATGTCATTTAGCGATGCCATGGAAATGAGTTGGAAACAAATGGAGGGGAATAAAATGGAATTGTTTGTACTCCACCTTCGTTTCATACCTTATTACCTTTTGGGTTTGCTTTTTTTTATTGTAGGTGTCTTTGTTGTTGTTCCTTGGCACAACCTTGCAGTTGCTAAATATTATCAAGAGTTAAAAAATAAAAGTTAGCAAAAGATTTCCCCCGCTTTAGGACTATTTTTTAACGGCTCTTTTTAAACGATCATTTATGGTTCTTCCTAGATCATTTTCAGGAAAGTATTCCGTTAGGATTAAGTCAAGATCCAATTGATCTAATTGATGAAGTGAGGTATATAATTTTTTTGCAGCTTCTTTTAGATCTCCTTTTAGCGATAAAACTTTGACCTGATGCAGCTTATCCAAACCTTGCGAATCCTTAAACAATAATAGACCTAGTTTTTTGGAACTATGATTTTTCACCTCTTTTGCTATTTCTTTACTAAGTAAAATAGGTGTTTTAGGTGCGTAGTGTTTGGAAAGCATACCCGGAGCCTCAGGGTTTTCTTCATTGTTGTTTTTGACAGGTATTTTTCCGACAACCTCTTCTATAGCTTCTAGACTTATCGCTCCATGCCGATAAAGAACCGCTTGATCATTTTCAAATCCGATGATAGTAGATTCCAATCCTCGTTCACAGGGTCCCCCGTCTAGTATAAATTTTAATTTATCTTGAAAAGCATTGTGAACATGAACCGCAGTTGTAGGGCTAATAGCACTAAAGGGATTGGCACTGGGCGCAGCAAGCGGAAAATCGAGTTGTTGCAAGAGTTTTAAGGCCAGGGGATGCTTAGGGATGCGAATGCCTACCGTATCCCTCCCAGCTGTTACCCGATCTGGAATGACTACTTGTTTTTTTAAAACTAAAGTTAGCGGGCCAGGCCAAAAAGCAGTTGCTAAACGTTTTGCAATCTCAGGGATCTCACATGCTACTTGAGACAGAAATTCGAGACTAGGAATATGCACAATCAAAGGATTGTTTGCAGGGCGTTGTTTTAATTCAAAGATCTTATCAACGCAAGTTGCCTTAAACGCATTAGCTGCGAGACCATAGACCGTTTCTGTAGGAATAGCAACGAGCTCCCCTTCTATGAGTGCTTTTTTTACTAAGTTTAAATCTGTTGTAATCACTTAGGATTCATATTGAATGAACAAAAGTAAAAGGTTTATACTCAGAGGAAAACTATTGGAGTGCCTTAGCAATTCGATCTATTGCATTCCTAATGTTTTCTTCTGAGGCTGCATAGGAGATTCTAATACAGTCTCCATTTCCGAATGCATCTCCGGTAACAGTTGCCACATGTGCTTCTTCCAAAAGATATAAGGCAAAATCTGAAGCGTTTTCAATTTTTTTACCTTTTAGTGTTTTTCCAAAATAGTAGGAAACGTCTGGGAAAACATAAAAGGCCCCTTGGGGTTGATTAATTTGAATACCAGGAATGGCTTTTAACAACCCAATAATGATTTCTCTTCGTTTGGCAAACTCATCAATCATATATTGAATATTGCTTACAGGAGCATCTAGAGCAGCAATTGTTGCTCTTTGAGCGATACAATTGGCCCCTGAAGTAATTTGACCTTGCATTTTATTACAGGCTTTTGCCAACCATTCCGGAGCACCTATGTACCCAATACGCCATCCGGTCATAGCAAAGGCCTTGGCAACCCCATTAACCGTAATGGTTCGATCATAAAGTTCAGGGATGGCTGCAATGCTAAAATGCGGTGTACCATAATTGATATGTTCATATATTTCGTCTGACAGAATGAAAATATCAGGATATTTTTTCAAAACGTTTCCTAAAGCGCGGTATTCCTCCTCGGTATAAATTGTTCCGCTGGGATTGTTGGGTGAGTTAAAAATCACTAGCTTTGTTTTGGGGGTTATAGCTGCCTCCAGTTGCTCAGGAGTGATTTTAAAATCAGTTTCAATAGAAGAAGGAATAACGGTTGATTTTGCTTCTGCAAGAGTAGCAATAGCCGAGTAACTTACCCAATAAGGAGCGGGAAGCAAGACTTCGTCTCCAGGGTTTAACAATACCATACAAACATTTGCAATAGATTGTTTGGCTCCAGTTGAAACTACGATTTGAGAAGGTTGGTAAATTACGTTATTATCTCTTTTAAATTTATTGCAAATAGCCTCTTTAAGGTCTGCATAACCATCTACAGGGGAGTAAGAATTCCAATTGTCTTCAACCGCTTGTATAGCAGCGTCTTTTATAAATTCTGGGGTATTGAAATCGGGTTCTCCTAAGCTCAATCCAATAACGTCTATCCCACTATTTTTGAGCTCTCTTGCCTTGGCAGCCATAGCTAGGGTAGCTGAAACTGGAAGGCTGTTTATTCTTGCTGAAAGTAAATCCATTAAAATATATTAGCTGGGTTGCATTCCCATTTGTTTTAAAAACTTAAAGTGTGAAAAAAGGGCACTTCGTGTTGTTTTGTATTCGTTATAAGGAAGGTTAAATTCTTTTGCGGTTTTTTTAACGATGGCTCCAATTTTGGTATAGTGGACATGACTAATATGAGGAAAAATATGATGTTCTATTTGGTGATTTAGTCCTCCTGTAAACCAATTGACAAATTTATTTTTGGTAGAAAAATTCACAGTGGTTAGGAGTTGGTGAATGGCCCAAGTATTTTTCATCGCGCCCGTTTTATCAGGTTCAGGCATTTCTGCATCTTCAATAACATGAGCAAGTTGAAAGACCAAACTCAAAATCAATCCCGCGGTATAATGCATGGCTACAAATCCAATAAGTATTGCCCACCAAGGTGCATTTAGAAAAAGCATTGGAATGACAATCCAGATTGAAAAGTAGATGATTTTAGTAATCACTAAACCCATCCATTGGAGACTTGGACGTTTGCTGTTTAAATAAGAAAGTTTTCTTGCGGTGTAGCGTTTCATTTGTTGAAAATCAGAAAAAATCGCCCAATTAATGGTTAATAAGCCATAGAGAAATACAGAATATAAATGTTGAAATTTATGGTGGGGAAACCATTTAGCATGTCTTGAAAATCTTAATATTCGCCCAGCTTCTAAATCTTCATCATGTCCGTGAATATTGGTATAGGTATGGTGTAAAACATTATGTTGTATTTTCCAATTAAAAACATTTCCTGCTAAAATATAAATACTGCTTCCCATAAGTTTGTTTACCCATGGGTGTTTAGAAAATGAACCATGATTGCCATCGTGCATCACATTCATCCCAACCCCAGCCATTCCAATACCCATAAGCATACACATGGGGAGTTTATACCACAGGCTAATATCCAAAATAAAAATAAGTACATAGGGAGCAAGAAGTAACGAAAACATGACCACGGTCTTTAGGTAAAGTTTCCAGTTTCCTGTTTTTCGAATTTTATTCTCTTTAAAATAGTTGTTGACTCTTTGGTTTAAAGTTTTGAAAAAATTTTTGGAGTCATTACGTGAAAAGCGAAGGCTTTGTGTAGCTTGCATAGAATTTTATTGATAAGCTAAAATAAATTAAAATTTGCTTTTAATTCCTTTGAAATTGAAAAAAACCTATTGGAGACACTGTTAAAATATTTTCCGAACCTAAGTTTGACTCAACAAAATCAATTTGAGGCACTTTTAAAATTGTATTTAGAATGGAATGCTAAGATCAATGTCATTTCTAGAAAAGATATGGATGCTTTTTATGTACGACATGTTTTACATTCGTTAGGAATTTCAAAAACGATACAATTTAAACCGCAAACTCAAGTGCTTGATGTAGGAACGGGGGGAGGTTTTCCGGGCATCCCTTTAGCAATTTTATTTCCTGATACACAGTTTGATTTAATTGACAGTATTGGAAAAAAAATAAAAGTGGTAGAAGGAGTTAGTTCCGCTTTAGGATTGAAAAATGTCTTTTCAAAACAAATGCGTGCGGAGTACTATTCAAAAAAAGTTGATTTTGTTGTTAGCAGGGCTGTTACACATATGGAAGCTTTTGTGCCTTGGGTGGCAAAAAATATAAAAAAAGAACAACGTCATTCAATCAAAAATGGGATACTTTATCTCAAAGGAGGAGATTTGTCAGCGGAATTAAAAGAATTTCCTAACGCAAAGCAATATGCGCTACAAAGCTTTTTTGAAGATCCTTTTTTTGAGACAAAAAAAGTAGTTCACCTCCCGCTTTAGAGTACGGTCTTTTTCTTTTTTAAAGCTTCTTCTTTTTTAAAATACTTCTCAAAAAGACCTTCCATTCTGTTGAAGTGATGGTTCAAAATAGAATCCATGCTTTTTTCAGAAGAATCAAATTCAAGGTAAAAATCATTAGGTGTTAGGTGCTCAAACAAAGAGTCTAACTTAAGAATTCTGGAACTAGGAGCGTATTTATGAGAAATAATGCTATCTAAAAAATCATTTCCTTTATAGAGAAAGTTTCTTTTAGTATTCATCAAGGAATCGAATTTAAACTCAACAAAAGGGAGGGAATCGGAACTAAAGTTAAAATGAAACTTTTGAATAAAACCAGGTCTTTTATCTACTTTTGATGAGTCGTAGCGGACGAGATTTCCATTTTTATCGTATTCTTTATAAACACGATATGCTACATCATCATCGGAATGAAGTATGGATTGGCCGAAACAGATTGAGCCAGCTAGTAGGAATAGCGAAAAGATAATTGCCTTTTTCATGATTGGGGTTTTTAATTCAATCTTTAAGACGAACTGAAGCGGGCAATTGTTACACTAAAAGCCTAAGTTTTTAGCCTAAAAAAGGATATCGATAATCTGATGCGGGAACAAATGTTTCTTTAATCAGTCTAGGAGACACCCAACGCAAAAGATTGGAAGCGGATCCTGCTTTGTCATTTGTGCCGGAACCTCTAGCACCTCCAAAAGGTTGTTGGCCAACAACAGCTCCGGTGGGTTTGTCATTGATATAAAAATTTCCAGCACTGTTTTCTAAAGCGTTTACAGCCTCTTCTAGGGCATAACGATCTTGTGAATAGACGGCTCCAGTGAGTGCATATTCTGAAGTTTGATCGACCAGTTCTAGGGTGCTACTCCATTCTTTATCAGGATAAATATAAAGAGTTACTAGTGGACCAAATAATTCTCTTACCATAGTATCGTATTGTGGATTGGTAGTAACCACTACAGTAGGTTCTATAAAATATCCTTTAGAATCATCATAATTACCTCCCGCAATTAGCTCTGCGTCAGCATCTTTTTTCACTTGCTCTATAGCTTGAACCAATCGATCATAAGCTCCTTTGTGTATAACGGCAGTTACAAAGTTTTTAAAATCTGCAGGCGAACCCATACGGATGGTTTTCAATTCAGCTTTTACCTCTGTTATAACAGCATCTGCTATGGATTGTGGTAGATAAACACGAGAGGCTGCGGAACATTTTTGCCCTTGAAATTCAAATGCGCCTCGTAGGATTCCCGTTGCTACTTCTTTTGGTTTTGAAGAAGGATGCGCAATGATGAAATCTTTACCACCGGTTTCTCCAACAATTC
>JALRDC010000086.1 GCA_023262245.1 Flavobacteriaceae bacterium | reverse complement strand
GCAGATCGGCCGGGGCCGGTAAGGCCTGCATTTTTCCATAACCAACACTCGAATGCTGATCCCAGTAAAAAAGACCAGCTCCCAGAGGCTTTGAAAAGGTGTACAGGTCAGCGCGCGGTAACCACTCCGTCGTGGCTTCAAACGATGTTGAGGGGGTGTATAGAGCCACCTATAGCTTTTTAAAGGAAGTGGCTAATCTTGAGATTAAACCTCCTCAGTAAATCCTCAATTTGCTTTGTAATTGAAATACTGCCGTGATCAACAAGGGATTTTTTATATTGTATATTTCCTTATCTGTTTGTTTATCTAATGGAAATTTATTCAAATAGTTTGAATGTTCGTTGCTCCTTTGTTGACCGTATAACTTTTTTATCTGAATTCGATCCAATTGCATTTCCTCTTTCAAAAAGGCAGTTAATTTTGGTACAAATCCAATGACTTTATGTTCATTATAAATTTTCATTACCGAATTGATAATGAATTGAATATCGTTTTCGGCTATGGAATTCCAATTTTCTCCCAAACTGTTTTTTACTCCACCCAGAATTACGGACAAATTATAATTGACCCCTCTTTTAAGAAAGTAAAGAATATTACCGGAGGCCTTTTTACTGAGGCTTGCATAGTTCTTATCTAACTGGAGAGCAGCAAATTTTGCAGCTTGATTTTCATCCAACCCCCATTTTTCTATCATATGGGATATCAATTTTTGCTCGTTGTCAAAAAAATAAAGACAATGCCAAATCTCTTCCTTATCACGTTCATTAAATTCAAACCATGCTGATCCAAAAATAGATGGGTGAGACAGGCTGGCATTTACAAAGGAACCCTTTATAGATTCTTCCTCTTTTATATTGTAATGAGCATAGGGGTTTTCTAGTTCTGTCTTCAATCTTCCAAAGTTGAACCTTCGGTGGGTCATAAAGAAATGAACCGCAACTTTTCGATCTTGATCTGAAAGGAATCTTCCATTTACTTTTAATGAATTTGCCCATCTATAGGCAAGGAGTTCTTGATAAACCAGACTGGAAATACAGCATTTTGTCTTTTTAGGTTCGTAGGGACAACGCCCAACTCTAAATTTCTGAGATTTTAAGGGTCTTTGGAAAAATACAGCTCCTTTTTTTGGAGGTATTTGACCAGAATCTCCGATAAGTTCTTCTTTTAGTTTGAGAGATAACTCCGAATGAAACTGCATTTGAAAATTCCAAATGTTCTCTAATTCTTCTTGAAACATTTCTCGTGTTAAAAATCGATTTCGAATTCTCTCGTTGGTATAGGTGTACGATTTTTTCTCTTCAGGAAGTAAGTGATTTAGATAAATCCCTAAAGAACTGTTTTCAATTTGATTTTGAGTATGGTTGATGCCAAATCTGTTTTTTTCGGGTAGGCCAACATACATAACGTTATCTCTCAATCCACGGTTGCGTTCGGAAACTGGAAATCCTCTGTGAATTGAAATTTGATAGATGATTCTCCCAAGCTCAATCAAACTGATCGGCTCAATCACCGCCTTTTTTCTAAGGTTGTAGGGATTTAATCGAAACCATTCTTTTAAAGCTTCCTTAGGAAACTGCTTCTCTTTTTTCCATGCCTCTAACTCTTTGTTGGACAAGGGACACATTTGGTGATCAATGAGAAGTTCCAAAACCTTGATTTTTCGAATACGATTGCGTTGGTATCGAAAACGGGTGGTTCTTTTGGTTCGCTTGTAGGCTTTTTTTGAGAGTTCTCTTTTTCCAGAACCAAAATTTTCGCATCCAATAGAAAATACATGAGTTCCCATGGCTTTAATTTTCATGGTTTCGGAATCAAGTAAAGACCATCCTATGCTATTAACGTCTATGTATAGTCCTAAAAGATTTGGCATATTAAAATAAATTTATACTTTTGGGGCTCAATCTTATCACAATAAGGCTAAATGCCGTAGATGAATTCTTGAATCCCGCTTCGGTGGGATTTTTTATTGTACCATTACTTCTTGATGTTCTTTGTCCATTAACACCTTAAAGTCAATCAACAAGTCGTAAAATTCCCACAATGTTTTCTTGGAATCGAAAGGATTTTTTTGCAAACGATCAACATTTTGAGTAGCAAATTCTAATGCCTTCGTTTTTATTTTTTCAGTAGTAAACTCTTTTTCCATTAAAATTTCTTTTTGAAAAGCTACTTTAACTGCCATATAAGCATTACACACTTGAAGTTTAGTGAAAATACTTTCGCATCGTTTTTTAAAAGTACTTTCGGAAATTTCTAATAAATTTCTGATGGTTTCAAACCCTAAGCCCAGAGCTATTGATTTTAGAATGACGAGCTCTGAGCTGTTGAGTAATGGTAGTGTTCGGGATTGGGGCTTTGTATACATGTCTTAAAAATTTAGTCTCTTTTGTTTGGGGCAAAAAGATTGTTTTCCAAAAGTGAGTATAAAATCGTTAAGTATTTCTTAAAGCTTGATTATGGGTTAGATTGGAGTAATCTTTGGTATGAATATCGTAGTATTAGGCGTGAAAAAGATTACGGAATTTGTAGTCTTTTTCTTACGGCTTTTTTTTTACTTACTCAAATTAGACTAAAGATTAGTATTTTTGGAAAAAATCAAGGACAAACCATGAAACTTTTTTTAATCACTTTTATCTTGCTTGCACTTGCTTTTGCTGGAATTGCAATTAAAATTTGGGCTAAAAAGGATGGAACATTTGCAGGAACCTGTGCCAGCCAAAGCCCCTTTTTAAACAAGGACAATCAACCCTGTGGTTTGTGTGGTAAAATGCCTGAGGAAACAGAGTGTAAAAATCCTGTAACATTCAACAATTGATAAAGAGGCATGGAATCTCATGATGAAATAGATTTAATTCAAAGAGCTAAAGAACAGGATCAAAACGCCTACAATTTATTGTTTGACACCTACTGGAATTCAATCTATGCTTTTTTATTTCAAAGGACTCAGAATTCCAATGTTGCTGAAGAACTTGCTATAGAGTCTTTTACTAAAGCGTTTGATCGTTTAGACAGTTTTGATGAGAAGCTCTCGTTTAAAGTATGGCTGTTTACAATAGCCAAAAACCATCATATTGACAGTTATAGAAAAAAGAAACAACATAATGAAACTCATGAAGATCTGAAGGAGCATGGACAATTGGAATTTTCTAGTTCGGATCCCACTCCAGAAGATTTGATGATTGCAAATCAAAATTTGGATCGTGTACTGGAACACATAAGATCCATGAAAAAAGAATTCCGGAATTTATTGAGGATGCGCTACTTTGATGACTTATCGCTAAAGGAAATCGAAGAAATTTTAAAAGAACCCCCTACTACCATTCGAGTTAAACTTTTTAGAGCCAAAAAGGTTCTAGCAAATTTATTAGAACGTGAAACAAATTGATTTATCTAAACTTGGCCCTGGACTCCTCTTTGCAGGAGCAGCAATAGGAGTTTCTCACTTGGTTCAATCCACTCGAGCAGGAGCAGATTACGGATGGGGATTAATTTGGGCCTTGCTGCTTATAAACTTATTTAAATATCCTTTTTTCCAATATGGACCAAGATATGCTCAAGCTACTGGAGAAACACTTTTAGATGGATATCACAAATTAGGGAAAACCTATCTCTGGGCTTATTTTTTTGTAAAAAGTCAACTATACCATTCACCAAGGGTACTTCAGGTCCAACAACAACTAATTCAATTTTGTAAAATTTAATTGCTGTGTATAATTTTTTAAAATTTAGAAAATTAAAATTTAAATTTTTAGCAATTAAACT
>JALRDC010000007.1 GCA_023262245.1 Flavobacteriaceae bacterium | reverse complement strand
CTAAAGCCTGGCCAGACCATTACCGTAGAGAACGCCATTCTGGCCCTTGTTACAAAGTCAGCAAATGATGTAGCAACTGTTGTCTCAGAACATCTGGGAGGAAACGAACGCAATTTTGCAAAAAAAATGAAACCCCTATTAAATAAACTTGTTGCCCTGCGCAACACTATTCTTTCTTTTTGAACAAGAGTTGGTACAATATTTGTATGTTTGCCCGCGAAAATGTTCATTGACGAATTGGGGTCGACTGGTATTGACAGCGAGAAGATTACCGGTGTAAGCACGTCGAGCGCTGAATAACAGCTCGTAAATCTCATGATTCACTTTTTTAAATGGCGAGAATAACTACGCTCTAGCTGCATAATTAACCGAATTATAGTACGTTAATGCCAAGTCCCGGCTAGGCCGGGAAGCTGGATGTCTCTGAATAGCCCTTGTTGACGGCGATTTATATTGAGGCACCATAAAAGTCAACATCGAAACACTCGAGCATCGCTTGTGTTTTTCAATAAAGATGCTAAGGTTTGTATAGGCAGTTTTCGGTCAGTACCTACTCGAAAATTAAACGAAATCTAAACTTGTAGAAAGCTTTTTGATCGCTTGTTTGGACGCGGGTTCGAATCCCGCCGACTCCACCAAACAACCCCTATTCGATTGTAAAAAAATCGTTTAGGGGTTTTTCAACTAGTAGTGTTCTTTACTAACCCGCAAAAATATAACCGCATTTTTTTTCTTGCGCCATCCCTATTGCCCATACACCCGTTGGAACCAACTGAATCTGTGGTAGAATATTGTTTGTAAGATCTTTGTACACATCGGCAGCTTTATGATTCCCAATTTTCGCAATGCGCGCACTGTGAAAACGTATTGCCGAATTACATACCGCAAAAAGAGCACCTCGCCCTTGAAGTTCTTTAATTCCGTCTATTACATCGGCTAGCAAATCGCCACTACCAGGTTCATAAACAAAGTTTCGTTCTGAGGGTTTCCCGGTTTGGGGATCCATGATATTAAAATATGCCCCTAATGCATACTTCTTCCAAACAGATGAATTTAAAGAAGCAGCAATTCCCCCTGATCTAAAAACGGTAAGGGCGGTAATATCAGAATCTGGGGAACCCATGTCATTGTTAGATTGATAAAAAGCCCAGTTCCAAATTACAGGAAATGCATTGTTAAATTTGCTTCCATCATAAACGATTCTTCGCGAACCTTTTATTTTATCAAGTCATTCTTTTGGATTACTTTGAAAGTTAAACTCTTCATTGTCAAAATTCTCGTATGCATCTAGATCTTTAAGAAGCATTGGAAATACAGAAGCGGAAGATCCTAAAGCTAAGGCTGCTATAAAACTCCTTCTGGAACGATTTTTATTGGTTTTCATCTCTAATGAAATTTATGGTTATCCAATAAATGTAAACTAAAAATCTTAGCAAGGCAAATTACACCCTTGGGAGCTAACGTTTTAGGGCATCAGTATGTAGCCTTTCATTTGATAGCTAGCCAAAACACTTAAACCAGAAATTGCAGGAATAATATTAGGATGAATCATCTCTTCTTTAATTTCCCGGGCTGCAGTAGCTTGTGAACAAACATAGAGTTGGACCCCATTCTCTTTTAATTGTGTAATGATATTTAAATTAGGATTGGGTTTTCCAAATTTTTCTCTGTAAGAAGCATCGTTTAATGTGATGTAAGTTGCCGCTCCATGAATTGATCCAACAAGATGAATGTTTTTGGAAGGGACTTTTGCAAGAGAAAGTAAATTTAGAGTCCGTGCCATCACCCAAAGCCCTTTATTGACACCGCTTTTTTCTGCTTCACTTTTAATGTCAAACAACAACTTATAGGTTGCTTCCGGATTGGGCTGTACAGCAGCTTTATCAAAATACTTTACTTCTCCGTATCCATCTATAACGGGAGTTTGCCAGTCTTGTGCGTTTGTGATGCCAAACGAAAATAAAACCAAAATAAAAAATGATCTACTGTCCATAAAAAGGAAATTCAATTAATAAAATTTAATTACTAAAGGTAAAAATTAAAAGAAGTTATGCTAATGATCTTTAAGTAAATCATTGAGAAAGCATTCCTAATTATCTAATAATAAAAAAATATGTTCAACTATTCATATCTTTAAAGTTCATGGAAGAATTTCAAAATCTTGTCAAAAAATTGTTGACCTTAGTTATTAGCATGTTCCTTCTAATGCTAGTCGTTTTTTTTGGGCTGATTTATTTTGATTCTTACACCCCTACAGAAGCACCAATTTTAGAATGGGATGCAGCAACCATGGTTCTTAATAATCCCGAAGTTCCAGAGCTTGTAAAAGAGGGTTATCAATTATTAAATGCTTCCTCCCAAAATATGGGACCGCTACAAAACAACCCTGAACTTCGTTTTTCAGGCAATAACCTTTCCTGTACCAATTGTCATTTGAATGGAGGAACCCTCTCAGGTTCCGCTTCTTGGATTGGTATTGTAGATCGCTTTCCTCAATTTGGAGGGCGGGCAAATAAGATGGGAACTTTAGAGGATCGAATTAACGGCTGCATGGAACGCAGTATGAACGGAAAGGCCTTTCCAAGTGATGCTCCCCAATTAAAAGCCATGATTGCTTATATGAGATGGTTGGATGATGGAATTCCCAAATTGAACACCAAAGTTTTCAAGGGCTATCCCAATATTAAAATCCCAACAATTGCTGTAAATTTAAAATTGGGAGCGCATATTTACACGCGGGAATGTGTGCAATGTCACGGTGCTGAGGGACAAGGTATTCGCTATCAGGAAAAAGAAAAGGGATATCAATATCCTCCTCTGTGGGGGAATGACTCCTTTAATGATGGTGCAGGCATGCATCGTGTTCTTACCGCTGCTGCTTTTATAAAAAATAATATGCCCTACCTACAAGCCAACTGGGAAAACCCTAAACTCACTGATGAAGAAGCCTACCATGTTGCAGGTTATATCAACAGTTTTCCAAGACCGCAAAAAAAGGAAAAAGAGAAAGATTATCCCGACAAAAAATTAAAACCCGTTTCTACGTCATACGGTCCCTGGACAGACAACTTCTCTGCAGAACAACACAAATACGGTCCTTTCCCTCCTATCATTCGTTTTTATAAGGAAACTTTTGATCTCTCCAAGACAAAATAAAGTTGTGTAACCTTTATTACGCTTAAGTGGATGATTCCACATATTTTTGTCTCATGATACTATATTTTGATGTTTTTACTAGTGCTTTTTATAACACTTGGAACTGGACAATTAAATCCATCTTGTTTCAAGTTCCTTGGCATTTAAATTATTTTTGGGGACTCATCATCATATCTCTTTTGGTTTGGGGCCTAGAAATTTTGTTCCCTTGGCGAAAACAACAAGGAGTTTTCCGTAAGGATTTTTGGCTCGATGCCTTTTATATGTTTTTTAATTTTTTCTTGTTCTCGCTTGCCATAAATGGCGTGTATAATGTGACACAAGCACTTTTAGAAAAGGTAGGAATAAACAATACAAGTTTAAGTTTGGTTGATTTAAGTGCATGGTCTTTTGGTCTTCAACTATTTGTTTTTTTTATTGTACTCGATTTTCTTCAGTGGATTACTCATATTTTTCTCCACAAAATCCCCTTTTTATGGAAGTTTCATCAAGTGCATCACAGTGTAAAAGAAATGGGATTTGCAGCCCACTTTAGATATCATTGGATGGAAAACATCTTATACAAGCCTTTAAAGACATTAGGAGTAATGCTCTTGGGTGGTTTTGAACCGGAGCACGCTTACATTGTTCACTTTTTTGCCATCAGTATCGGTCACCTTAACCACGCCAATTTGAAATGGTCTTGGGGCCCCTTGAAATATATTTTAAACAATCCTGTTATGCATTTGTATCATCATGCCTATGAACTTCCAAAAGGAACCTTTGGAGTAAACTTTGGCATCAGCCTTAGTCTATGGGATTACTTATTTAAAACACATCATGTTCCCGAAGCTAGTGGTAGCATTCGTTTAGGATTTCCCAAAGATGAAGAAATCCCCGACAATTTTGTTGGTCAATTTCTTCATGGTTTTAAATCAAAAATGCGAAAATGATGCTTATTTAGGAAGCTGAATTTGAATATTGCGGTATTCTACTTTTCCATGATCGCCTTGAAGTAATAAGGGTCCCGGTTCTCCCTCTTTACTATCTATCGCGCCTCCGGTTATACCCGGGATGATTTGATCCGAAATAATTGTTTTTCCATTGGCTACTATAGTGACTCGACGTCCGACTAAAGTAATATCAAAAACTTGCCATTCCCCTGCAGGAAGTGCAGCCATTTCATTGGGAGTTAAAAATCCATAAATCCCTCCGAAAAGAACTGAATCTGGATCACGACCATAACTGTCTTCTACTTGAACTTCATAACGCCCTCTTAGATAGATTCCCGAGTTACTTCCTTTGGGGTAACGCGCCTCTATGTGAAGCTTAAAATCATCGTATTTGGCTTCTGTTAACAAATTGACCCCCGAGCTTGGATTTTTTAAAACCCCTTCAGAAACGGTCCATTGGTTCTTTCTGTCTTTTGATTGTGGCATCCAGCCCTCGAGATTTTTTCCGTTAAAAATGGATCGAGACTTTCCCCAATTAATGGTTCCCTTTCGAATCAATTTAGGAGCAGGTACTCCGGTAAATGAATGTGCTCCTCCCTCACTACTCAACAAGGTTCCTTTTAATTTTCCATGCTCTACCAGCGCTTGAAAGTGTAAATCATTTAAACCATCCCACTGTGGCGGAATGCTAAAATCAATTGTCCCGTTGTGATAAAAAACTTCAGATATAGGTCGTGCACTTCCATTGTGCGCAACAAAATAACCTACAAGGGCCTTATTCCCTGATTGTTTTATCTCCAACCAAGAGGGAACCATAACTCCATTTCTGTTTACTTCTAAATCCCATTTTCCAAGGATGCTTTCTGCTTCTTGCGCATAACTACTAAATGCAATTAATACCAAAAGTATTTTTACACTATTCCATTTGTTTTTTTTACTGTACATATGTTTCTTTTTTAATTAATTGACAAACGATCAACACCTAAAAACTGATCGTTAGAGTTATAATACCAACTTCTATTCTTGGGCATTTTTATACCTTCAACTATGAGTTCATCTTCTAAAAGTATGTATTCTCCGTCGTTTTTGGATTCATCATGATAAAATTGATATTGTTTTAGGGCATAGGTTTTTTGATCAAAGAAAAAATACCAGGTGTCACCTCCCACGTTTTTCTCATAGCTAACTTTTAATACCCAATATTCTTTACCATCGATATTTTTTTTTCGAACTTCAGGATCAAGAAGGGTGCCTGGGTCTTTTAATTTCATTGGAAGACCGTAGAGATAGGTGTAGTAATTTTTGTAAAAAACAGCTCGATCACAATTCAATCGATAGTTATTTTGATCCGCTTCACTTATTTTTTCTTGTCCATTTAACTTTAATATGCAATCTCCCTTATCTAAAATTGATGTTAACGTGTTTCCATCTTGCTCGACTTCTAAATTGAAATATGAATTTAAAAAATCCAATTCAATCTTACTTTTTCTCAAAGAGCGCTTATGAGATTCCGAAGAAACAAAAAAATGTGCTTTAAACTGACGCCACTCACCCTTAGGATCGTGATAATTTATGGCTTTTTCTAAAAGCTGTTTCGCTGATAATTCTTGCCCAACTAGATACTTAAAGGAGATCAGACAAAGTAAAAATGGGAGCATTTTTTTCATTATATCGAAGGTTTAAAACAACAAGATAATATAAAAATTCTTCTCATAGACCTTAACCCATAAATTGCTTTAAATCCTTCAGACTAATGTCGGGGTTTGCTCCTAAATTAGCCGCCACCAAAGCGCCCATTGCACAGGCTCGGTTCAATGCATGCTGCGGGGAGTACCCCTCCAAAAGGCTGTAAACCAAGGTTGCCAAAAAAGAATCTCCTGCACCTACAGTATCTTCAACTTTGACTTTAAATCCGCTGTTAAAGTACCATTCCCCTGTGTGATATAGTACTGCACCAAACATCCCCTTAGTTACACAAATGATTTTGGTTTTTGTTTGCTGTGCAAGATATTTGATATGCTGATCCATAGAATGGTAGGGGGAATTCATAGCCGCTGCTACTTCGTAAAGTTCTTCATCGTTAAATTTAAGCATCTCTGCCTGAAGCATTAAACGCCTTAATAATTTATATTCGTAATGAGGGGGTCTGAGATTCAAATCAAATACTCGGAACTTGGCTAATTTTAAAAAACTTGTCAATGTACTATATGAACTACCACGAGCTATCAAACTACCAAAAATAAACGCTTTAGATTGGCTTACGATTTCAGTTACTTTTTCTTCTATTTCAATAAAATCCCAGGCAGCATCTCTAATGATTTCATAACTGGCATTGCCAGAATTATCAAGGGTTACGGTTACTTCTCCTGTCTTATATTTTGGGGCTCTTTGAATAAAATCAATTGAAACACCCTGATTAGCAACCTCTTGAAGTAACGCCATTCCTAAGTCATCTTCACCTATTTTACTGATAAAACAAACATCAGCACCTAAAGAGCTCAGAGAACTAGCAACATTAAAAGGGGCTCCTCCTAATTTTTTACCCTCTGGGAAAAGGTCCCATAAAATTTCTCCAAAACAAACTACTTTTTGTTTATTCATTCTTTTTTTGATTAAAAATTACATTTTTAGAGTTTAACTTATGCTTCTTGGAATAAATATCCGATTCGCTTTTGATTTATTAAAGTAAAAAATATTCAAATGCTTTTTTTTAATTTTTTTCCTCTAATTTTAAAACAATCGAAATTGAAACATCATTGAAAAAAATAAACTCTTTTTTCATCCTCGGTCTTGTACCTTGTTTGCTTCTTACCTTAAGCTGTAAGACCTTTAGTGAGGAGGGGCATCAAATAAATCAAATTTTATGGTACCAACAAGCTGCTACTGTTTGGGAGGAAGCACTGCCCATTGGTAACGGAAGATTGGGAGCTATGGTTTTTGGTAACCCAACATTGGAACGCATACAATTGAATGATGACTCGCTTTGGCCGAAGGACTTAGATTGGAAGCACCCTCAAGGTAATCCAACAGATCTTTCAAGGATTAGAAAGTTGCTCTTTGAGGGGAAGAATCAATTAGTTGATTCCCTTCTCGTAGCTTTATTTTCAAACAAAACCATTGTGCGTTCGCATCAAACGCTTGGTGATCTACTTATAGAATTAGGACATTCTTCAATTACTGAATACCAACGCAGTTTAAATTTAGACAAAGCAATTGCAGAAGTATCTTATAAAACCGAGGGATATCAAGTAACTCAAAAAAGTTTCGCTTCGGCTCCTGACCAAGCCCTCATAGTAAATTTAAAAAGCGAACATCCTAATGGATTAAATGGATTGATAAGGCTCCAACGTCCAAAAGACGAAGGAGTTGAAACAGCGGTAAGCTATATTAAAGAAGGGAATTTGGTTATGGAAGGGGAAGTAACCCAGAGAAAGGGAAGTTTTAATTCTAAACCCGCTCCAATCACTAAAGGTGTTCAATTTCAAACCTTAGTTAAACCCGAGTTTACTGGAGGAAGTATTTTGACTAAAAACAATACCATTCAATTGAAGGGTGTAAAAGAGCTAACTCTTTATATCGTTTCTAATTCTTCTTTTTATCAAGAGACTTTTAAAGAGATCAACCAGGAGCAGCTAAAGGCAATAGAATCGAAGAATCTCCCTCAATTGGAAAAAAGACATATTGAAGACTACCAAGCTCTTTACAAGCGTGTTGCATTTGATATTACAACTGAACAAAACGTACAAAATCATCCAACTGATGAACGCTTAAATGCAGTAAAAGAAGGGGCAATAGACCTAGAGCTTCAAGAAACTTTGTTCCATTATGGTCGCTATTTACTCATCAGTTCTTCACGGCCTGGCACACTCCCTGCAAACCTTCAAGGATTATGGAACCCTCATATCAATGCTCCATGGAATGCTGATTATCATCTAAACATTAATCTTCAAATGAATTACTGGTTGGCCAATCTAACGCAGCTCGACGAACTCAATACCCCTTTATTTGATTTTGTGGATCGGCTGATTCAGAGCGGACGAGAAACCGCCCAAATAAACTTTGGCTCACGAGGTTCCTTTTTACCCCATGCCACAGATCTTTGGGCTCCCACTTGGCTTCGTGCCCCTACAGCTTATTGGGGAGCTTCTTTTGGTGCTGGGGGATGGATGGTTCAACACTATTGGCAACACTATTTATTTACTGAAGATCAAGAATTTTTAAAAAATCGAGCATTCCCCGCTATTGAAGCGGTAGCCCAATTTTATAGTGATTGGATTATCGAAGATCAAAGAGATGGGACTTTAATTTCTGCTCCCTCAACCTCTCCGGAAAATCGATATGTGAACGATCAAGGCATCCCTGTTGCTAGTTGTTTAGGAAGTGCTATGGATCAACAAGTCATCACTGAAGTCTTTACTAATTACCTAGCCGCGGCAGAACGATTAAATAAAAACGACGAGTGGGTTATCAAAATTAAAAAACAGCTAAAAAAATTACGCCCCGGATTTCAGTTGGGAAGTGATGGGAGGATTTTGGAATGGGATCGTGAATATCAAGAATTAGAGCCAGGGCATCGGCACATGTCACATCTTTACGGCTTTCATCCAGGAGACCAGATCAGCCTGTCTAAAACCCCCGAACTATTTGATGCTGTAAAGAAAACATTGAACCATCGCCTAGAAAATGGTGGAGCGGGTACGGGTTGGAGTCGCGCATGGCTCATTAACTGTGCCGCTCGTTTGATGGATGGAAAGATGACACAGGAACATATTGAATTGCTCCTAAAAAAATCCATTTATCCAAATTTTTTTGATGCACATCCTCCTTTTCAAATTGATGGGAATTTTGGATATACGGCAGGTGTCGCAGAATGCTTGTTACAATCGCATGAACCCGGTATTTTGAGATTATTACCTGCGCTTCCCAGCAATTGGAAAAAAGGAGTAATAAAAGGGTTAAAAGCAAGAGGAAATATCATTGTAGACTTAAGTTGGGAAAACCATGGTTTAAAAACAGTTCAATTGATCGCAAAAAACGATCAAACTCGTGAATTGATTTATCAAGATAAGCGTATCAGTGTATCACTGAAAGCTGGAATTCCATTTAAATACAACTTTTAATTAAATTCATAGGTAATGCAACGAACCACGCTAACAAAATCATTTTTCGTAGGATGTGCTTTTTTTCTTTCATTAGGACTGATACCAATCTACGGTCAAAACCAACAACTTGAAGGAAAAAAGCTTTTGATTTATACTAAAAATGGCAAAGGCTATGTACACGATAATATTGCTACCAGCGTAAGCACTTTACAAAAAATTTGCGCTGAGTTGGGGGTTGAAACTTCGGTAAGTGAGGATCCTAATATATTTCTTTCGTCCACAATAAATAGTTTTGATGCTGTTTTCTTTTCCAATACAAATAATGAAGCTTTTGACACAGAAGAACAACGAAGTGCTTTTCAGACTTTTTGTTCCAGTGGTAAGGGATTTGGAGGGTTGCATTCTGCTATTGGATCCGAGCGAAAATGGCCTTGGTTTTGGAAACTTATTGGTGGATCTTTTTTGAGACATCCCCCCTTTCAGACATTTACTATAAAAGTGAACCGAAAAGAGCATCCTTCTACAAGCCATTTACCTCTAAGTTTTGACTCAGAAGATGAGTGTTACTTTATAAAAAACAGCAATCCAAGTTTTAAGATTTTACTGGAAGCAGATTTATCTACCGTTTCAGAAAATGCAGAAGATAAAAACCCTTTCCGCCCAAAGCGTGCGCCACTGAGTTGGTACAATACCTTTGAAGGCGGAAAGCAATGGTATACTGCTATGGGGCACAGCAAAGAACTCTATGCCCTACCCTGGTTCCAAGAGCATCTAAAAGGTGGGATTATCGCTATTTTATCCGATTGATACTACCCAATCGTTCTTGAAAGGGCAAGGGCCAAACCTCTTAACTCTGCAAGTCCTCTAAGCCTTCCTATTGCAGAATATCCCGGATTGGTTATTTTATGTAAATCATCCAACATTTGATGACCGTGGTCGGGACGCATAGGAATTTGCCAATCTTTCCTACCTGCTTGCTTCCTTTTTAATTCTTCTTCTAAGGCCGCTTTTACCATGACATACATATCTACATCTCCCTCCAAATGGTTTGCTTCATAAAAGTTCCCATTGCCGTCTCGTATAGTACTTCTAAAATGTAAGAAATGAATTCTCGAAGCGTGTTTGGTAAACATCTCCCATAAATTATTAT
>JALRDC010000107.1 GCA_023262245.1 Flavobacteriaceae bacterium | reverse complement strand
ACAAAAAAAGCTATTCCATAGAATACGATTTTCATGCTTCGAAACAAATGTTATTTCAATACCTTTCAACACCCTCAGGGCTTGGCGAATGGTTCGCAGACAACGTAAATTCGAGAGGTGAAACCTTTACTTTTATTTGGGACGATGCTGAAGAATATGCGACCCTTTTACAAAAGAAAAACAACGAACGCGTTCGTTTCCAGTGGGCTGAAGACGAAAAAGAAGGTAATCCCTATTATTTTGAGTTTAAGATTCAAGTTGACGACCTAACCAATGATGTTTCTTTAATTATCACCGATTTTGCTGAAGAAGATGAGATGGAAGAATCCAAAATGCTATGGGACAATCTTATTTCTAGTTTAAAACAAATTTTAGGATCGAGATAAGGCCGTTTTATGTACAATTGTAATGGCACCCTCATTACTTCACTTGGTGAGGCAGATAGAACAATAACTCACAGTTTACACAGTGCCTTTTCTATTCATGAAATCATTTGCCTGTACGAAGGACAAATCCTTTTTTGGGAAAGTCATTACTTTCGCATGATTGCTAGTCTAAGGAGGTATCGGTTTGCCATCCCCATGCAATTTACTATGGAATTCTTTCAGAACGAGTTCGAAAAGCTTAAAAAAGCAGAGCAAATAACCGAAAAGGGACTCTTTCGAATACAATTTCTGCAGTACAATGGTGAAACCCAGTTTATTATTAGTCTTGAAGCGAGTCCTTCATTGGGTGTTAAAGTAGGACCTTATGAAGTAGATTTATACAAAGAGGCCTTTGTTACTTCCGGAAATTTATCAAATTTATCTCCTACCAACAGAGGGCTTCGAATAATGGCAAAGCGTTATGCTGAAGAAAATGGTCTGGAAGATGTTTTTCTTTTAAATGAACAAAAAAATCTTGTTGAAGCACTCGGAGGTACACTTTATTTACTTCAAGAGAATCAACTCATTACTCCAAATCTTCAAGCAGGTTGCCAAGATTTTGTTCTTAGATCAGCTTTCCACAACTGGCTCCAAAAAGAACAATCAACTTTTCTGCTTAAGGAAGACAAACTCAACCCTTTTGAATTGCAAAAATCAGACGAGGTGATGATTCTTTCTTTAGAAAAAGGTTTCGTTAGTGTTTCTAAATATCGCAAGACTCAGTATCGGCAAGAACGGATCAAAGAGCTCTACTCTTTATTCAGCAAAGTGTTTAGTTAGCTCTTGGGTTTTCAGGAGTGTTGGACCAAAGCAAATAATCTCCACCAAGTGCGGTCATGCAGTCACGCCACATAGCTTCATTGTCCATTTTAAGTAATTCAATAGGTGCGTTTAAATCAAAAGGCTCCCAGGATTTTTCGTTTAACTCGCTTTCCAACTGATCTTCTGTCCAACCGCTGTAACCAAGAAAAAATCGAATGTTTTCATTAGTTAGCTTTCCCGACTTTAATAGTTGATTTACAACTTTAAAATCACCATTCCAATATAGCGTATTTCCAAGGGCAATACTTTTAGGGATTTGTTTGCCCAGAGTATGAATAAAGAACAAATTATCTTGTTCAACAGGCCCGCCAAAAAAGAGTGGCAACTTCGATTGAACTCCATCCAATACCTCATCCAAAGTATAATCGAGTTTTTTATTGAGAATGAACCCTACTGTACCTGATTTATTACTATCGGTTAACAAAACCACTGACCTGTGGAAGTTAAAGTCTCCCATTACAGCAGGTGTGGCTACAAGAAGTTTCCCTGTTTCCATTAGTATAAATATAAAAAAAAGCTCCACGAGGGAGCTTTTTATAATTCTTTTTCGAAAACTTAGTTTACAGAGCTAGACAATTCAGCACCTGCTTTGAATTTAACCACATTCTTAGCAGCGATCTTTATTGTAGCACCTGTTTGTGGATTTCTTCCGTCACGAGCAGCTCTTTTAGAAACTGACCAAGATCCAAATCCTACTAGAGAAACTCTACCACCTTTTTTAAGGGTCCCCGATACACTACCTAAAAAAGACTCTAATGCTTTCTTAGCTGCTGCTTTTGAAATGCCAGCGTCAGCTGCCATTGCATCAATTAATTCTGTTTTGTTCATAATTTTTGTATTAAAGGTTATTTAACAAATTTATACGGATTTTTAAATGGTAGACAAAAAAGCTTGGGAAATCCGCGTATTTGTTGATAAGTAAGCGATTTTGTTGATAAGGACAGGGAATTTCCCTAGAAAACACGTGCATTTGAAGTGAATTTATATCCATTTAATAGAGCTTTAGCGGACATTCGCTTCTTATTTGGTAGTTGAATTTCGAGACAATTCAAGTATCCCTCAGCAGTTGTGATACGAATTTCACTTTCTTCTATTATGATTTTTTTAAGGGGGTGTACATGTGCTTTCGTAACTGCTTTTGCTTTAACTATTTTTAAACGATCTGGGGTGCCATCATTTTCAAAAAGGGTCCATGCCCCGGGATAGGGACTTAAACCTCTTACTGTGTTATTAATGTTCTCCAAAGGAGCCTCCCAATCTATTCGTGTATTTTCAGGGCTCAATTTGGGTGCTTTACGCTCGGTTCCGCTCAATTGCTGCTGCATCGGGCTTAAAACTCCTGCTTTGTGCTTTATCAGAGTATCCAAAATTAAAGGGCCTCCTATATTGAGTAATTTATCATGCAAGCTACCTGCATCATCCTCTGGATCAATATTTAACTCTTCTTGAAGTAAGATAGCTCCAGTATCTATTTCCTCGTTAATTAGGAAAGTTGTTAGGCCTGTATGAGTTTCTCCATTAATTAACACCCAATTGATCGGTGCTGCTCCTCTGTAATTGGGTAAAAGCGAAGCGTGAAGATTTATTGTTCCTAACTTGGGCTGTGACCATACCATTCTGGGAAGCATACGAAAGGCCACCACTACAAAGACTTCTGCATCTAGTTTTTTCAGTTGGTCGAGAAATTCTGGATCTTTGAGATTGGTAGGCTGCAAGATGTTTAGCTTGTGTTCTTCTGCAAGGATTTTTACCGCAGAGGGACTTATTTTCTTTCCTCTTCCCGCTTTTCGATCTGGTACTGTAACTACACCATTAACAGGGAAACCACCGTCCAAGAGTTGTTTCAAACAATAACTTGCAAATTTAGGTGTGCCAAAAAAGACAAGGGAGGGAAGCCTGCTTGTATTATTCATAATTCCAATGATATTTATAATCCTGTTCCATTATAATTTGTTCTTCGTCTAAAAGACTTTTCAAAAGTTGGTGTAGGGCTTGAGGTTCAAAATACAATTTTTGCTTCAACTCTTGAATAGAATGAGGTTTTGATTTTAACAACTGAATTACCTTGGGTTTTAAATCTATTTCTTCCGTATATGCTTTTTTACACAAAGCTCCGGAACACTGACCACAAACACGCTTCCTCTTTTCTCCAAAATAGGCAAGTACTGCATTGCGTTTGCATACCGTAGAGTCTGTAACAAATTCAATTAAAGCTTCCATTTTTTTCCTTTTAATCCTATATATCTTCTTGGACAAATCGATTGCAGGTCTAATTGTATGCATGTCTTCACGAGGTGTTAATGGGCTTATATAAAGATGGGATTCAT
>JALRDC010000071.1 GCA_023262245.1 Flavobacteriaceae bacterium | reverse complement strand
AGGCCGATTTAAAACATGGTGAATCCATCTCATTGACCCCAATTTTAAACCAATTTATGGAATCCATAGAGCCCTTTAGGTACCTCTACGGAGATTATGAATTCTATACCGGATTGATAGACGTGGCAGAGGGCTATTTTCTGGATGGACAAATTCAATTAGCGCAAGACTTGAGTACGAAAATCAGTGCTGAATTTGATGAGCGTCTCAGTCTTTACAGCCAAGTATCCGAAGACAGTCAAATCCAGCTTAGCTCAAGAATTCAAAGAGAGCTGAATGACTTCAACTATGTGGTACAAATCGTAAAGGCTTATGACAGCACAGCTTTTGGAGCGCAAATAGAAGATTTATTTACTAAAAATCTCACCTTATTTTCAACGCTACTCGATCAGGAGGAATAGCTTGATTTGCTTTAAACGTGATCTTGCAGGAGGCTGATTAGGGTATTGGCATTTTGAACACCACTTTGCCTCCAAACCATCTCGCTAAACTTATAGATCATAAAAGTAGGGAGTACGCGTACCCTAAGTGCTTCAGACAGTTTTTGGTTTTTGTCGACGTCAATTTTAATGACTTTTCCTTTGTCTCCAAGAGCTGCAGCGACATCTTTTAGGGTGCGGTCAATGTCTACCTTACCGTCCTCTTCCTGCTGATAAAAAGCCAGGAGTATTGGGGTTTTTTCGTCTAATAATTCGCCAAATTTTGACATGACTAGAATGAATTTACCACAAATGTAACAGAAATTGCTTAAATCTTAACTTCTGCCTTTTTTTAAAGTGATCACAGAGATTTCTGGCCAGATCCCCACCCGTCCAGGATACGCTAAATATCCAAATCCACGGTTGACATTTAAGCGTTGTTTTTCCTGTTCATAAATACCTGCCCATTGTTTGTATCGCCATTTGACTGGACTCCATTTTATCCAACCTGGAATTTCAATTCCAAACTGCATGCCATGGGTATGGCCACTTAACGTTAATTGAATCGGAAACGGATGAGGCAGCACTTTAGCCTCCCAATGGGAAGGATCGTGGGAAAGCAATACTTTAAAGTCTTCCGCGGCTACATTTTCTAGGGCCTTGTCAAGATCTCCTGCTTGCTTAAAACCGCTTCCCCAATTTTCTACTCCAACCACGGCTAAACGTTGTCCTTCTTTTTCAATTAGACGGGATTCATTGAGTAGCAACTCCCATCCCAAAGCCTTATGAGCTTCATACAAGGCTTCTATATTTGCTTTCTTTTCTTCGGGTGTATCCCATCGGGTATAGTCTCCATAATCATGGTTGCCCAATATGGAGTACACCCCATGAGGAGCCGTAATTTTCTGGAAGTGAGGAATCCAGGGAAGTACCTCTGAGGTTTTGTTGTTGACCAAATCTCCTGTAAAAAAGACAACATCACTTTGCTGTTTGTTGATCAAATCAATTCCGTAGTTAACCTTGTTTACATTGTCAAAACTACCGCTGTGAATATCCGAAATCTGGGTTATTTTAAACCCGTCAAACGCAGGGGGTAAGTCGTCGTATTCGAGTTCATAAGCCAAAACCCGATACCTATACTTTCCTTTATACATACCGTATAAAAGAGACGTCAGAGGGATTGCTGCTAATCCCAATGCAATTTTCGATACAAAAGACCGCCTCGAGGGCATAAACTGAATCTGTCCAGGTAGTTTGGTAAAATAACTGTATATCGCTTGGGGTATGCGCAACACATCTTCCCCAATCAGCACCAAGGTTAATACAGCTTGAAATACAAAAAGAGAAATAAAGAATCCAATGGCATACATCAGTCGGGGTTCGGTGGTGGGGGTGCGATCCAAATACAGTGTATAGAGTAATAGATTACCAACGATAAGCACCACCAAAAGAAAATAGACCATCCAGACCCATTTATGGGTGGTCACGGTTTTTACTGCTTGAAAGCTATACCATTGAAAAACGAGCAACAACCCTATTGTGATGATCCATCTCATATTTTTTTTTGGCAAAGTTAATCAGTTCAACGGGAAGAAACTAATGGAATTAATTGCCCATATCTTGAGCCATCCGAAGGGCCTTGCCGTCCGATAGGCTGGCTACAAAACAGCTTACATATAAAAGTGTTTCGTAAAGTGTTTCTCCAACAATAGGGGTTCCCTCAGGCACAAGGGACAGAATTAATTTGTCAAAGGTTTGGGCGTTTCCTTTCCATTTTTGAACTGCAGCCTGCGAATACTGTTCCAGTAAAATACTGATGGCTCGGTGACCAATTACTTCTTTCTGTATCACCTCTTTGGACTGGTAAATATTTCGGACACTTAAGCTGATGATGTCTTCAATCTGAGCTTTGTAGTGACTTTTATCCAAAAGAGCCACATCAAAAGTACCTGCTAAAATAGCCGCCTCGTTTTCTATAAATATGCGAACAGCATCCTGAATCAAACTATTGATCGCCAAAGCTCTGAGGTAACTAAGCCGTTGGGGTTTGTAGGCCAACTGAGCGTATTTTTTAGAATCTATACGGTCGCGAACTAAGTTGATTAAATATTCCAGCGCATAGTCTTCTGAAATCCACCCTAAATTGATTCCGTCTTCAAAATCAATAATGGTATAGCAGATATCGTCTGCAGCTTCTACCAGATAAGCCAAAGGATGTCTAAAGTAACTTCCTTGGGCCTTGTTCAGCCCAAGTTCTGTTGCCAATTCATCAAAAAAAGGAGCTTGGGCTTGAAAGTAGCCGTATTTTTTATTCGCGACATGGGAGGTGGGCTTCATCGGTAAACTGGCCTTTGGATATTTTACAAAAGCGCCTAGAGTCGCATAACTCAATCGGAGGCCACCTTCCGTGCCGGGCAAGGAATCTGTTAAGATTTTTAATCCATTGGCATTCCCTTCAAAATCACAGAGGTCCTGAAATTCAGTTTTCGTGAGTTCGGATTGGTATTGAAGTCCACTGCCTGAGGTAAAAAAATGCCCAATTGCCTTTTCCCCACTGTGTCCAAAAGGAGGGTTTCCTATATCGTGGGCAAGGGCTGCTGCAGCTGTAATGGCTCCAAAATCATTGGGTTGATAGCCCAACACCGTTTGTAAGTGAGGGTGCTTTTCAAGAATCGCTTTTCCTGCCAGGCGTCCGATGCTTCTTCCAACTACAGATACTTCTAGGCTATGCGTAAGGCGGGTATGTACAAAGTCTGTTTTAGAAAACGGGATGACTTGGGTTTTGTCTTGTAAACTTCGAAACGCATTTGAAAATACGATCCGATCGTAATCCACCTCAAAACCCAACCGCAAATTGTCTTGCTCCGCTCTCAGTCGCTTGTTCGTGTCGCCAAAGCGCTTTAAAGACAATAAGGATTCCCAATTCATATAATTTATATTATCAAAAGGTTAAGTTGATTGTGTCAAAGTTAATATTGTTTTAAAACTGAATCAGTTTAAGTTAACAATAATCTAAAATTTGAAATTGTTTCTCAAAATATATTTGCACAATACTAATACAAATATCTAAAATGAAAAATTTCAAACTAATTACTATTTTATTTGCCTTTTCAGTATTCCTTGCATGTTCTGAAGATGAACCTGTTATTGAATATATCACAATTACCGAAACAGTTGTTGAAACAGTTGTTGAAACAGAAACAGTTGAGGTAGAGGTTGAAGTCGATCCCTTTGAAGATTCAACATTAGAAGGCAATATTACTTCCGATAAAACACTAGACGCTTCAAAAATATGGTTATTAAAAGGAAGAGTTTCTGTAGTTGATGGAGTTACCCTTACAATTCCTGCTGGAACTATTATTAAAGCAGCTGCAGGTACAGGTGCAGACGCATCAACACTTATTATTGCCAGGGGCGGCAGATTGATTGCCGATGGAACAGCTGATGCCCCAATTGTAATGACTTCTATTTCTGATAATATTGAAGTCGGAGGAACTTATCCATCAAATGGACCTTCATTAAATGTGGACACAAGAGGTTTATGGGGTGGATTGTTGATTCTTGGTAACGCTCCCTGTTCATTTTCTGGTGACGTAACTGAACTCCAAATTGAAGGTATTCCTACCTCAGACATTAATGGCCTTTATGGTGGTACAGATGCAACGGATGATTCTGGTTCAGTGCAGTACCTATCAATTCGCCATGGTGGTGCTGAAATTGGAGAAGGAAATGAAATTAATGGTCTAACCTTAGGAGGTGTAGGTTCAGGAACTACTATCAATCATATTGAGGTTTTGGGAAATGTAGATGATGGAATTGAATTTTTTGGAGGTACAGTAAATGCTACTAACTTGTTAGTATGGGGTCAAGGAGATGATGCAATTGATATAGATCAAGCTTATGCTGGAACAATTGATGGGGCAATGGTTATATTAACTTCTGCTTCTGACCACGGTTTTGAAATCGATGGTCCTGAAGGATCTGCAACAGGACGTTTTACTCTTAAAAATGCTACAGTTATAGGAGCTACCAATAACTGTTCTGCAGAGGGTGTAGATGGTGAAATGGCTGACTTTAGAAAAGGAGCAACTGGCGATGTGTTAAATATCTTATTTAAAGATTTTTCAGGAGGAAAAGATGTTGAGCTTGATGCCAGTGCTGATGCGGCTACTTACACAGCAGGCACTTTAACTTTTGAAAACATCGATATTCTCCATCCTATTGACTTGGATGGTGTAGTTTGTTCAGATGTAGAAACATTAGATTTAATTTTCGATGATAAATCAGACGAAAGTACGTTTGAATCAGATGCATCAACATTTGCTGAAATTGTTACTTCCCAACAAGAAGGTAATGGAGTAGATGCTTCTATATTTTCTTGGACGTTTTACGCCAACAACAACTAAAAGTAATATTACTTAATGTTTTAATAACATCGATTAGGGAATCCCCTACTCGATGTTATTTATTTTTGCGCAATTTTAGTTTTACTATGAAAAATTTGACAAACTGTATTTCTCTATTTATCCTTTTGATATCATATTTAACCTTTGGTCAGATAGGAATAACTGGAACTGTGATTGATGGTGATTTTAATGAACCATTGCCTTTTGCTAATATATTGGTTTTAGAAACTGGGGCCGGAATTACCTCTGACTTTGATGGTAAATACTCTTTTGAACTTCCCTCGGGGACTTATTCTGTTCAATTTTCCTTTGTAGGTTATGAAACAAAAATTATAACTGAAATTGAGGTTGGTGGTGATGAGTATACAATTACAGATGTAGTAATGAGTTCTGCAGCTGAAGGTTTAGAAGAGGTAATTGTTACTGTAGAAGCTAGTAGAAATACAGAGGCTTCAGTACTCGAGATTCAAAGAAAATCAGCAAGTTTACTTGATGGAATTTCAGCCCAAGCTTTCAAAAAGATAGGAGCTAGTGACATAGCAGCAGCCGTAAAAAGTGTTCCTGGAGTTTCTGTACAAGGTGGGAAATATGTTTATGTGCGTGGTTTGGGCGATCGCTATTCAAAATCAATCCTAAACGGAGTAGACATACCCGGTTTAGATCCTGATCGCAATACAATCCAAATGGATCTTTTTCCAACTTCTATGCTGTCAAACGTATTGGTTATCAAATCTGCACGAGCTGACCTTCCAGCTGATTTTACAGGAGGTGTAATTGATATAATTACAAAAGATTTCCCGAACAAAGAGGAGTTTTCAATAGCTGTAAATACAGCGTATAACCCAGACATGCATTTCAATGATAATTTTCTGAGTTACACAGGTGGGAGTACAGATTTTTTAGGTTTTGACGACGGTTCAAGAAAAAATACGATCGCAAATAGTTTTCTTGGAAATACTTTTGACCCTAGACTCAACAACTCCGAACAAGGACTTGCTTTGATTAATAGAATAAGTAATCATTTTAATCCACAAATGGCACCTCTAGTTTCAAACAGTGGGTTGAACTTTGGGTTTGGAATAAATTATGGCAATCAATTTAATTTTAACAACGGTCATTCTTTTGGATTTTTAAGTTCTTTATCCTATAAAAATCAACAGAGTGTATACGAAAATACGCAAGATAATATTTACAATTTTAGCCCAGATAAAGCCGAGCTCTCTTTTGAAGAAAACCGAATACAATCTGGAACCATAGGGGGACAAAATATTATTGCAAGTGGCCTCTTTGGTTTTACCTATAAATCCATTACTTCGAAATATAAATTTAATGGACTTCATATTCAAAATGGACAAAGTACGGCAGGAAGTTTTAGACAACTTACTCGTTTTTCTGATTTTATTGACTTTAACAAATTTAATTTAGAGTATAACGAAAGAAGTATTACTAATGGGATGCTTTCTGGCTTTCATAATTTTGAGTCATCAAATCTTAAACTGGAATGGACCCTTTCTGGAACGTTGGCGAAAGTCCACGATAAAGATGTAAGAAATACAACCTTCCAAGATGAAGAAGGTATTTTTAGCTTTCAAGAAAACACAGAACCAAAAAGAATCTGGCGTACGCTGGATGAAAACAATTTGGTAGGAAAGGTTGATGTCACAAAAAGAATTGAACTATTCAATTCAGATGCTATTTTAAAATTTGGTGTGTTTGGTTCTAGAAAAGAACGAGACTTTTCTATTGCTCAGTATTCCGTTAGTTCAAATTTTACATCAGAAGGTGATTGGGATAATTATGGAGGTGATCCAAATCAACTTTTTGCCTCAACTAATTTGATAGGCCCAAACAACAACAAGGGTACTTATATCAATCCACAGACAACTATAAGACAAGATGCGAATATTTTCAATGCTAAACAGCAAAATTTTGCTGGATATGTGTCTAATGAATTTAACTTTTCAGAAAATCTAAAGTCGATCATCGGATTACGCTTTGAAAATTATCAAGTTTTTTATACAGGTGAAAATAGCCAATTGGGTCAAATCTATTCCAATGAAAATATTATAAATAAAAATAATATTTTCCCTTCTGTAAATTTCATTTACAGTTTAAAAGACAATAAAAACCTAAGATTAGCCTATTCACTAACCACAGCAAGACCAAGTTTTAAAGAAGCCTCTATTGCGGAAATTTACGATCCATTATCCAATTTATTTTTCATTGGAAATATAAATATTAAACCCACTTATATTGATAATTTTGATATTCGATATGAAGCTTATGGCGAAAATGCTCAACTATTTGCAATCAGTGCTTTTTACAAGAGCCTTACGGATCCCATTGAAATTGGTTTTGTAGCAGCCTCCACCTCAAACTATAAACCTTTAAATCTAGAAAATGCAAATGTTTTTGGCTTAGAATTAGAGCTTCGAAAAAATTTAGGAGGTTTAGTCTATAGTCTTTCCAATTGGAATCTGAATTTTAATGGATCTTACATAATTTCTGATGAAAAGTTTAGTGAAGATGAGCTTAAATTAAGAAGACTTGGGCTTAGAGAAGGTCAACAACTTGGAGATTCTAGACCCCTTCAAGGACAGTCACCCTATTTAATTAATGCTGGTTTAGAATACAACAATCAAGAAAAGGGAATTCAAGGAGGATTATTTTATAATGTTCAAGGAAAAACATTGCAAGTGGTAGGTGACGGTTTTTATCCTGATGTTTTCACAATGCCATTTAATAATCTTAACTTTAACCTTATAAAACAACTAAATAAAAACAGAACCCTTACTTTAAAAATAAGTAATATATTAAATGACGTACGCGAAAGTCAATTTATTGGGTTTAAAAAGGAAAGTGAATATTTTAGTCTTAGAAATATTGGTCGTACTTTTTCTCTTAACTATGCTGTTCGATTTTAATATTTAAAATTTTCTTGGAAAATATATACCTCTACATTATCATTTTATTAGGAATCTTAGCTATAGGAGACCTAATTGTAGGAGTTAGTAACGATGCTGTAAATTTTCTTAACTCAGCGATCGGCTCAAAAGCCATCTCCTCGAGAAATATTATTATTTTGGCTAGTCTTGGAATTGCATTTGGAGCCATTTCTTCTAGTGGAATGATGGAGGTTGCTCGTAAAGGAATTTTCAACCCTAGTGCTTTTTTCTTTGATGAGATCATCTACATCTTCATGGCTGTAATGATGACTGATATCTTACTTCTGGACTTTTTCAATACCTTAGGACTTCCTACTTCAACTACAGTTTCAATTGTTTTTGAATTACTCGGAGCCGCTGTAGTGATGGCAACTGTTAAAATTATTAATAGCGGAGGAACCTTAGTTGAAATATCGAATTATATCAATACAGAAAAAGCAACGCAAATTGTGATGGGAATACTACTTTCTATTTTTATTGCATTTACAATTGGTGCAATTTCTCAATGGTTTTCAAGACTAGTATACAGCTATCAATTTGACAAAAAATCTCCATCACTTAATGCCCTTTTTGGAGGACTTGCGTTAGCTACAATTTTTAATTTTATATTGATAAAAGGGATAAAAAGTACTTCATACGCTGAACAAAAATTTGAGTTTCTATCAGGGTTAACCATCAATGGATTTATTGAAAACAATGCTATTTTGGTTAATTTGTTAAGTTTTGTTTTTTGGTATTTAACTTCTTTTATCATCATCCGCTTTTTAAAAGGAGATATTTTTAAAATCATAATTGGAGTTGGAACATTTGCACTTGCATTGGCCTTTGCAGGTAACGATTTAGTCAATTTTATTGGAGTTCCGATTGCTGCCTACCAATCATATGAAGCTTGGTTTAGTTCAGGTTTAGCGGCAAATGAGTTTAGTATGAGCGTATTAAGTGAAAAAGTTGCTACACCAACCTTGTTCTTATTACTTTCAGGTATAGTAATGATTTTGACCCTTATTTTTTCTTCAAGTGTTTTTATACTATTAAACCAATTTATAAATTCCGATGGACAATATT
>JALRDC010000061.1 GCA_023262245.1 Flavobacteriaceae bacterium | reverse complement strand
TGATTCAATTCCTCAAGTTGTTTTCTGGCTTCTTCCTACCGTTGTATTGACTCCTTTAATATTTTTTGGGTGAGAAAAACTAATCTGTAATATAACTTATACAGTTCTAATAATCGCTGAATTGAAAACAACAAAACGATCAACAGTCAAAAGAGTTCCAAAAAGGGGACATTATGATCAGAAAACCCTTTATAATGTTCTGGATCAAAACCACATTTGCCATGTAGGAATCATTCACAATGATCATCCTGTGGTAATCCCTACTCTATATGGTAGGTTTGAGGATTCTCTTTATCTTCATGGAGCCACTGTTAGCAGACTAATGTCTGAACTAGAAAAAGAAATAGAACTGAGTATTTCTATTGCAAAAACAAAGGGTTTGGTCTTAGCTCGTTCTGCTTTTCACCACTCTTTAAATTATGAATCTGTAGTTATCTTTGGCAAGGGAAAATTAATCTCTGAGGGTCCCCAAAAAATAAGTGCTTTAAAAAGTATTTCCGATCATATAATTCCTGGGAGGTGGGAAGAAGTTCGTCAACCTACAACAAAAGAGCTCAAAGCCACTAAAGTAATTTCTATCCCCTTAGATGAAGCGAGTACTAAAATAAGAACCGGAGGTCCCGTTGATGACAAAGCAGATTACGATCTGGAAATTTGGGCGGGAGAGGTTCCTATCATTGAACATTATGGAACCCCTATTGCTGATCCAAAACTCAGTTCTAAAATACAATACCTACCAAACAGTGTAAAAAAATTATTAAACTCCTAAATCTCAAAAATCATGAAACTCGACCCTTACTTAGTTTTCAATGGAGCAGCAGAAGAAGTGCTGTCTCATTATTGCAATGCCTTAGGCTGGGAACATACCGAAATAAAAAGGTATAAAGACAGCCCCATGGAACATGATCTTTCTCAAGCAAATTGGGTAATCCATTGCGAATTAACCCATAAAGGAAAAACACAAGCCATGGTTTGTGATGGTCCAATTGAAGGAAGTTCTAATCAAATTCAATTGAGCTTAAACTTCGACTCACTTGATCCTATGGAAAAAGCATTTAATAAATTAAGTGAAGGAGGGAAAATAACCCGACCCTTACAGAAAGAATTTTGGAATGCAACTTTTGGCCAACTAATCGATAAATTTGGCATTCATTGGATGATGAATTACAACCACGAAAGCTAAATTCATGGCCTTTGATTCCTTTCTAGCAGAACGCATCAGGATACTATTGAAAAACCAAGCTGTAGTATTCGAAGAAAGAAAAATGATGGGGGGCTTGTGTTTTATGGTAGAAGATAAGATGTGTTGTGGTCTAGTTTTTAATAAAAAGAAAAAACAGGATTTATTAATGGCTCGAATCGGACTAAAAAAACAAAAGGAGTTGTCGGGAAAGCGGGGCTGAATTCCTATGGACTTCACAGGAAGGCCGATGAAAAATTTTGTTTTTATTGACCCTAGCGGCTATGATTTAGAAGAAGATTTATTATTTTGGATTCAGCTCTGTTTAGATTTTAACCCGCTTGCTAAAGCAAGCAAAAAAAGAAAATTATGAAAACCCTTATTGCCTTATTATTTGTTGTCACCTTACAAACTTGTATTTCAAGTACCCCACCTACTAACCACCCCAAAGCTGTTTGGACTCCTACTGCAAGTATTACTCAGGGAATGAAAAAAGCTTATTTCGCTTCCGGATGTTTTTGGTGTGTTGAAGCCATTTATGAAAGTGTTAAAGGAGTGAGTGAGGTTTACTCGGGTTATGCAGGTGGTCAAACAAAAAATCCAAACTATAATCAAATTGGAACAGGTAAAACAGGTCATGCCGAGGCTGTAGAGGTCATTTATGATCCCAAAGTTGTTAGTTTTGGAACCCTCGTTCAAGTGTTTTTTGGCTCACACGATCCAACCACTCCAAACCGTCAAGGACCAGATTATGGGAGTCAATACCGTTCAATTGCATTTTATACCAATGATCAAGAACGTGAAATCATTCAAAAATATATACAATCCCTTGAAGAAGGTGGCTACTTTTCAAAAGAAATTGTTACTGAAATAAAACCTTTGGAGAAGTTTTATTACGCAGAAGAATACCATCAAGACTACGAAAAAAATAATCCTAACAACCCCTATGTCCAACAGGTTTCAATTCCACGACTAAGAAAGTTTCAAAAGCAGTATCCAGAACTTATAAAAGCAGATCACTAGACTTGAAAACCTTCAGTATAGATAACGGAAATCTAAGAGCCGTTTTTCTTTCCTATGGTGCTATTTTGCACGAATTATGGGTTAAAGACAACAAAGGTCAAGAACGTAATGTTATCCAGGGACTCCCCAAAGCTGAAGACTATCTTCATGATGAATGGTCTCGAGGGGCAGTTATTGGTCGTTTTGCAGGGCGGCTAGAAAACCCCATTCTTATAGAAGGTGAGAGGGTTTCTATTGAACACCAAAAAGGGGTACTCTTACACAGCGGTTCAAAAGGGTGGAATAAACAAGAATGGAAAATTGAGGGTACTCCAGAAACCGATCGTATTTGTTTTTCATATTCCTGTCCCAAGGGCACTGCTGGTTTTCCAGGAACGATTAACGCTAAAGTAAATTATCAAATAAAAGGTAATGCACTTTGCATTAGTTATTACGCCACCACGGATGCCGCTACTCATATCAATGTAACCAATCACGCATATTTTAATTTAGCCAGCGAGTATCCTATCGATCACCATCAACTTAAGATTAATGCTGATAAAAGATTGGAGCTTAAGGAAAATTTAGTACCCTCAGGAAATAAACTTGAGGTTAATAATACGCAATTCGATTTCAGAATTTCCAAGGAAATTAAAAACATCCGAATGGATGATTATTTTGTAATCAATCAAACTGAACAACCCGCAGCGATCCTATACAGTCCGGAATCAGGGATTGAAATGATGACCTTTACGAACCAGCCTGGCGTGGTTGTATTCACTCCTCCCCATTTTGATGCAATTTGTTTTGAAACACAAAAATTTTCAAACACACCTAATATTCCAAGCTTCCCTTCCACCCTAGTCCGTCCGGAAGAAAATTATTCTCATACTACTCAATTTGTGTTTTTTTTAAAAAACGAGGATTAATTTCTTCCCATAGCCGATAAAAGCCCCACCCTATTAAGCTCCCTACAAATGCTCCACAAATGATGTCTAAAGGAAAATGCACACCTATATAAACTCGACTGTAAGCAATCAATCCAGCTATAAAAATTAGTACATAAGGAAGTAAGCGCTGATAGGGTTTTAAAAGTCCTCCAAAAAATAAAGCTAAGGCAAAGGAATTTGAGGCATGGCCAGAAAAGAAACTATACCTTCCACCACAGCTTGGTTTAACTAGTCGCATAAGAGATTGTACTTCCGGATCGTAACAGGGTCTTAACCGACCCACTTGAACCTTAAAAAGGTTGGTTAATTGATCTGTGCATAAAATAAGAATTCCCGTAATTATAAGAAGATAAGATGCCGTTTTCCAGGAGGTTTTAAATCCTAAAAAAATCCAAACAATTAGATAAACAAAAACGTTGGATCCTCTATGGGTCATCATCATCCAAAAAGCATCAAAATTGGAAGTGCCCAAATTATTAAGCCATAAAAATAAAGCTTGATCCCAAGCTAGTAATTGTTCCATAATCTTACTCTAAGGACTCCATTTCCTTGTCGTAAAAAGCAAAGGCCGCTTCAATCAGATTCTCAGATTCTGCTTCCAATTCTTCTTGGTCTTCTTTTTCAAATTCTTCAAGCCAATGAATTTCGTCATTAGAAACATTCAGAATGAATCTAGGATATTCTGTATGAACGATAAAAAGATCCTCTTTTAAAGACGAATTGTCAGCAATTAAAAATTTAGGTAGTTCCATAGTGTGAATTTAAAATAAATTTTTTGGTCAAATAATGAAATCGTAAAAAAAGAAGCAACGCAGAAGAAGTTAAACCTGAGAGCAATCCGATCCAAATACCAAAGGCACCTAAGTCAGTATGTAAGCCTAAATAATATGAAATGGGAAATCCAAAAATTCCATAGGAAAAAAATGTAATCCAAGCAGGGATGTTGACATCTTGAAGCCCTCTAAGAGCTCCTAGTGTGACTGCTTGTAATCCGTCTGAAATCTGGAAGAATGCAGAAACAATAAGTAGAGAAGAGGCAATACTTACAACCTCTTTAACATCGGTAAATTGTAAGGGATTGCTTCCATCCAAATAGAACCACGGCAGCACGTTATTAGTAAATAAAAACAGTAAACAAAAAAATATATCAAAGAGGAAAATGAGTAGAAATATTGAATAAGCGATTCTTTTTAAAGCAACAAAATCTCCCTTTCCCTTTTGATTACCCACACGTATCATCGCTGTAACCCCTAAGCCCATGGCAAACATGAACGTCATTGACGAAAGATTGAGCGCTATTTGGTTTGCCGCTTGTGGATTTTTTCCCAAAAATCCAGAAAGCCACACTGCTGCGGTAAAAAACAGGACTTCAAAAAACATTTGTAAGGCAGAAGGAAAACCGAGCTGTATGATCTTTTTGAAAAGAGGGAACTCTGGTGTTTTAAATTTTATATTTTCTATATAAACGTTGAAACGCCTATTAAAACGAACATAAACTGCTATAAAAAGTAACATAAAACAACGAGAAACAAGCGTTCCAATCGCAGCACCCTCAACGCCCAGCATGGGAAAACCCCAAAATCCAAAAATCAATACATAATTTAATCCAATATTGATGATATTGCCTAACAATGTAGCATACATAGCTGGACGGGTATGTGATAAGCCCTCAGAAAATTGTTTAAAGCTTTGGAAACATATTAAAGGAATTAATGAAATTGCTACCCATTGAAGATAAGGATAAGCCAATACAACGACTTCTTCTGGTTGTCCCATTTGAAAAAGCAAAGGTTTGCTTAACAAAACAGCTATAGACAAAAAGAATCCCAAACAAATACATAAAATCAATCCATGTAAAAAAACCGCTCTACCTGCCTTCACATCATTCTTTCCATCTGTTTCTGCAACCAAAGGAGTAATTGCAGTTGAAAAACCAATTCCCAATGACATAGCAACAAAGAAAAAACTATTTCCTAAGGAAACTGCAGCAAGTTCTGCAGTTCCCAATTGACCCACCATGATATTATCTACCAACTGGACCAAGGTATGGCCTAATAAACCGATAATTACAGGATAGGCTAAGTTTAGATTATATCGAAATTCACTGGTGTATTTACGAAGGGCTAAATGCATTAAAACAGAAATTTAGATCCCAAACTGATCCACCAGATAAATTAAACTAGTCATAGCAGCAGCACCCAGTTCAAGCTCCCTCTTATTTATAGCGTCAAAAGTGTCAATAGCGGTATGATGGTAATCAAAATACCGTTGAGAGTCTGGACGTAATCCGGAGAGAACGGTTTTTCCATTGCGTAAGGGTCCAATATCTGCTCCACTCCCACCCAAAGAAAAATGATTGGAGAAATAGGGTCTAAAATAAGAGCTCCATGATTGAATTTTAGCAAACTGTGATTTCGTAGCCTCAAATTCAAATCCTCTAGGTGTAAATCCTCCCGCAT
>JALRDC010000043.1 GCA_023262245.1 Flavobacteriaceae bacterium | reverse complement strand
TAGACTTCAACCTTTTTTAGATTCAGAGGCAAAGATTAGGGAAGCTTTGCCTATCCAACTGACTCCAATTAAAATTGGATTGATATTTTATTTGCTGTAATCTAAAGTTCTCTCCGCATTCGCGCTACGGGTATGTCCAATTGCTCACGATACTTTGCAATGGTTCTTCGCGCAACAATGTAGCCTTTTTCTTTCATCATGCTAGAAAGCGTCTGGTCTGTCAGTGGCTTTTTCTTATTTTCTTCTGCAATAAATTGTTCAAGATTTTTTTTGATTTCTATAGAAGAAACATCGTCGCCATCCTCATTTTTTAAGCCTTCGGAGAAAAAGGTTTTTAAAAGTTTAACTCCATAGGGTGTGTCGATATATTTGCTGTTTGCTACCCTGGAAATGGTAGAAATATCCATATTTACCTTATCAGCAATATCTTTTAAAATCATAGGCCGGAGCTTCCGTTCGTCTCCCGTCAAAAAATATTCTTGTTGGTGTTGTAAGATGGCATTAATAGTCAGCGAAAGGGTTTGGTGTCTTTGTTTAATTGCATCAATAAACCATTTAGCAGCATCTAATTTTTGTTTGATGAACTGAACAGCTTCTTGTTGAGATTTGGATTTTGTATTGCTTTCGGAATAACCAGAAAGCATTTCTTTATAAGTGTTAGAAACTCTTAGTTGAGGGGCGTTTCTTTGATTTAATACCACGTGTAGATCTCCATCTTCTATGGTTAGTATGAAATCTGGAACAATATGGGTATTTTGATTGGTAGCAGCAAGAGCTCCTCCTGGTTTGGGATTTAATTTGCTAATCAAATCCAAAGCCTTTTTTAGTTCCTCTTCATTTATTCCGATGCGCTCTTGAAGTTTTGCATAATGTTTATGACTAAAATGATCAAATTCTTTTTTAATAATTCCAAGGGCGTGACCAACTTCGGGACGGTCTTTCTTTTTCTTTTCTAATTGTAGTTGAAGACATTCCTGAAGAGAACGAGCTCCAATACCTGGAGGATCTAGAGATTGTACGGCTTTAACAACTTTTTCAATTTGATTCGTCTCAACAATAATGTTCTGGGTAAAAGCTAGATCGTCAATCAACTCTTCGTTAGTCCTACGTAGATAACCACTTTCATCGATACTTCCGATTATGAATTCGGCAAGAAGTAAATCGGCATCCGATAGGATTAGATTTCCAATTTGTTCGGAAAGGTATTGATGAAAACTGATTCCACCAGAAACAGGAATGGTGCGGTCTTCATCATCACTACTGTAATTGTTTGCGTATAATTTATAGGAAGGAACCTCGTCGTCACTTAAGTACTGATCAATATCAATTTCTTCCGTTTCTATTTTGGTGCTTTCATCAAAATCTACCTCTTCATTTTGATTTTCGGAGTGTTCTATCCCACTCTCTAAAGCTGGATTTTCTCCTAATTCTGATTCAATTTTTTGTTCTAAATCTAACGTGGATAGTTGGATCATCTTCATCAGCTGAATTTGCTGTGGAGACAACTTTTGTGAAAGCTTTATTTGGAGCTGTTGCTTTAGCATATAGAGTTAAATCGTTCTTGTAAAGATATGCATTTTAGCCTACATCGTTAGAAAGAAGCGTTTTGGGGTGTTCTTGGAAAAGGAATTACATCGCGGATATTATTCATTCCAGTTGTGAATTGAACCAAGCGCTCAAAACCCAGACCAAATCCGCTATGAGGGACACTTCCAAAACGTCTAAGGTCTAGATACCACCATAATTCTTCTGCATCAATATTCATTTCCTTTATACGTTGTTCTAAAACATCTAATCGTTCTTCTCTTTGAGAACCTCCCACAATTTCTCCAATTCCAGGGAACAGGATATCCATAGCCCTCACCGTTTTCTCATCTTCATTTCTGCGCATATAAAAAGCTTTTATATTCGCTGGATAATCAAAGAGAATAACCGGACATTTAAAATGTTTTTCTACTAAAAACCTTTCGTGTTCACTTTGCAGATCAACTCCCCACTCGTTGACTGGAAATTTAAATTTCTTTTTTCGATTGGGTTGTGAATTGCGTAAAATATCAAATGCTTCAGTATAACTGATCCGTTTAAAATCATTGTTGATTACGAACTTGATTTTTTCGATTAGGCCCATTGTGCTTCTCTCGTTTTGAGGTTTGCTTTGATCTTCTTTTGCTAGCCGTTGATCTAAAAATTGAAGATCTTCTTCGCAGCGTTCCAAAACATTTTTCAATACAGTAGTAATGAATTTTTCAGCTAAATTCATATTGTCGCTCAGATCGTAGAAAGCCATTTCGGGTTCAATCATCCAAAATTCGGCAAGGTGTCTTGTGGTATTGGAGTTTTCTGCACGAAAGGTAGGACCAAAAGTGTAAACCTCACCTAGTCCTAGTGCGTAGGCTTCCGCTTCTAATTGTCCAGAGACAGTAAGGTTGGTTTCTTTTCCGAAAAAGTCTTTTTTGTAATCAGGATTTCCGGCCTCATCTAGAGGGGGAGTTTTGGGATCTAGTGTGGTTACACGAAACATTTCTCCTGCTCCCTCTGCATCGCTTCCTGTGATGATGGGGGTGTTTATGTAATAGAAACCTTCCTCTTGAAAAAATTGGTGTACAGCAAAAGAAAGCGCTGAGCGTACTCGCATGACTGCTGAAAAAGTAGTGGTTCGGACTCTAAGATGTGCTTTTTCGCGTAAAAATTCCAAACTGTGCTTTTTGGGCTGAATGGGATATTTTTCTGGATCTGAATCTCCTAAAACTTCAATTTCATTTACTTGCAATTCTACTTGTTGTCCCCCGCCTTGACTTTCCACCAGAGCACCTTTCAGTTGTAATGCAGCGCCGGTAGTGATTCTTTTAAGGAGCGCTTCTTCCAGGTTTTCAAAAGCAACTACGCATTGAAGATTATTTATTGTAGATCCGTCATTTAATGCAATAAATCGGTTAGCTCTAAAGGTTTTTACCCATCCTTGGACGGTAAATACTTGGTTGAATTTTGTTGACGCTAAAAGAGTTTTAATTTTTTCTGCTTGCATGATTATTACATCTAAGGTCAACACTCAGATGGGTCCCTGACCTCCAGAAAGAGCGTTGAAATTTTTAAACCGTTTTAATTGTTATACCCAAAAGGCGCCACAAAGATAAGTTTATTTCAGAAAGTTTATCTGTAATGTAGCGGATCAAAATTTAATCTAAAATCTCTAGTTTAGGTTCTTTCAAAACTTTTACATTGCTAATAGAATCTTCAAGGGAAATAAGAAGTGAGGGGAGTAAAATTAAATTGGCTAGCATGGCCATCATTAATGTCACTGCAACAAGTCCGCCCAAGGCTTGTGTACCCCCAAAGTTAGAAGACATAAAGACCGAGAAACCAAAGAACAAGACAATGGAAGTGTAAAACATACTGATCCCTGTTTCACGTAAAGCGGCAAAAACGGCCTCATTAATTTTCCATCCATTAGCAATAAGCTCCTGTCGGTATTTTGCTAAAAAATGAATGGTGTCATCTACCGAAATACCAAAGGCAATACTGAATACAAGAATGGTGGAGGGTTTTAAAGGGATGCCTGTAAAGCCCATCACCCCTGCGGTAATGATAAGAGGTAATAGATTGGGAATTAATGAGATGAGAATCATTTTAAAAGATCGGAAAAGGAAAGCCATAAATAAAGCAATCAATAATATGGCTAAACTAAGGGAAAGGATGAGGTTGTTTATGAGGTATTTGGTGCCTTTTAAAAACAATAAAGATTTACCTGTAATCTGGACACCATAACGGTCTTGAGGAAAAATTTTATTAATGGATTCAATGAGATCCGTCTCAATAGCTTCCATTCTTGAGGTTTTGATATCTTTCATATAGGTAGTGATTCGACCGAATTGCCCCGTGCTGTCTACGTAGCCTGTAAGTAACTGACTATTACCATTCGAATTGTTTAGAAAGGGATAAATAAAACTATTTTCCTGAGAGGTGGGTAAGGCATAATAATTCGGATTTCCATTGTAATAGGCTTGTTTAGCGTACTTAATTGCATTAACAACAGATAAGGGTGGAGCAAGCTCCGGTATTTCATTTATGGTTTCCTGAAGGGTATTCATACGTCTCAGGGTTGCAGGTTTAACAATACCATTTTCCCTTTTACTATCTACCCAAATCTCAAGAGGTACAATTCCGTTAAAACTCTTATCAAAAAAGAGAATGTCTTTAAAAAAGTCGGCACTTTTAGGCATGTCTTCAATCAAACTTCCTGAAATTTTCATTTGATAAATTCCAGTAATCCCAATAATCAAACCCAATAAGGAAACGATGTAAACATTAATTCGCTTTTCACGTACTTTGTTTTCCATCCACGTAACAAAATAATCTACCGTTTTATTTTTTAAATGTTTTAAGTGTTTTTTGTTGGGTCGCGGCATAAAACTATAGCTAATCGGAATAATCAATAGGGAAAGAAGAAAAATCGCTATGATGTTGATAGAAGCGACGGTTCCAAACTCTTTAAGGATCTTGCTGTTTGTCAAAATAAAGGTGGCAAAGCCAGAGGCAGTAGTTAAGTTGGTCATCAATGTTGCATTGCCAATTTTTGCTATGACTCGTTGTAACGATTTGGCCTGATTCCTGTGTTTAGCAATTTCCTGCTGATACTTGTTGATTAAAAAAATACAATTTGGAACTCCAATTACAATGATTAATGGTGGAATTAAGGCTGTGAGGACGGTAATTTCATAACCCAACCAACCCAAAATACCGAAGGCCCACATGACTCCTACGGCCACAACTATAAGGGAGATAAATGTGGCTCTAAAAGAACGGAAAAATAAAAAGAAGATCAAGGAAGTTATCAGCGTTGCTCCTATAACAAAAAGACCTATTTCATCAACAATATTTTGTGCATTTAGAGTACGAATGTAGGGCATACCCGATACCCGAATGTTTGTTCCTGTTTCTTTTTCATAGTTTTGGATTAACGGGATAAAGGCATTAAAAATAAAGTCCTTTCGTAAAGCAGTATTTACGATTTCAGGATCCATGTAGATAACCGAACGAATGGTACTGGATTTAATGTCATATAGAAGGTTTTGGTAGAAAGGGAGCTCTAGAAAGAGTTTTTCTTTAAATTTTTCTGCCTCTGGCGTATCTAGAGGGAGCGTTTTAGAAATCTCTTGAAGGACAAAGCTTTCATTTTTATTATCCTTGATTAATTCCTGTATGTTTTCTGTAGAAAGGACAAAATCGATTTCATCAAAGCGCTCTATTTTTTCATTGAGGTTTTTCCAAAGCTCTCTTTTCTGTTGGGTAAAAAACAAGCTGTCTTGAATAGCAATTACGATTACATTTCCTTCCTCTCCAAAGGTTTTAGTAAAAGAATTGTAAAGAATATTTTCGGGATG
>JALRDC010000011.1 GCA_023262245.1 Flavobacteriaceae bacterium | reverse complement strand
GGAGCCAAAGTCATTAAGCTTAGAATTTTTTCCATGATTAAATCAATTATTTGTTTTTGTTTAGATAAATTTAGAAAAAATTAAACTTACTCACTATTTTATTTTAAATATTTTCAATTGAGAAGGCTAACTAACTCATTTACAGTACCAAATTATTTTTTCACTTTTTTAGGTTTGAGTGTGTTTTTCATCATTTTTAGCTTTTTTGCCCCCCTTTGGCTGCAAAATGGAGTTGCAGCCCTCGGAATTTTGTCTTTTGGAATCCTTCACGGAGCGAATGACCTTAAAATTATTGCCAAAAAAACACAGCAGCAATCCACTTCATCTAGCCTTAAATTTTTTGTCCTATATATAGGAGTCGTTTTATTGGGGATCGTCTTGTTCTTTTTAATTCCAAAAATTGGACTCCTGAGTTTTGTATTGGTCAGCTGTTATCATTTTGGTGAACAACATTGGAGTAGTAGGGCTTTAAATCAAAAAGCTCTCTTTTTAAGGTTCTTTTTATACGGTGCTCTTATATTCTTTACTCTTTTTACTTTTCAATACGAACCCAGCGCCGAGGTTATTTTTCAAATGACGGGTGTCCGTTTACCTTTTTATTTTTTTTGGATGGGTTTACTGGTTTCTTTTTTAGGATTCGTTCTGTCCATGCTCAGGGCTAAAATAACGTGGACCGATTTCTCTTTAGAGTTATTCCTACTGGTAATTCTTGCCATTTTATTTTCAAAGGCGAGCTTGATGTTTGGTTTTGGTTTGTATTTCGTGCTGTGGCATAGCATTCCCTCTTTAAATTCTCAGCTTGAGTATATCTATGAAGAAAGCACTAAAAAATCCTGGATGTCGTACATCAAATCTGCATCGGTTTATTGGGTCTTAGCGATTTTGGGGTTGGTTTTGTTTTTTAAGTTTGTTCAAGTGTCCGAACAACAATACCTTTCCATCTTCTTTTCTTTCCTTGCGGCAATTACTTTTCCCCATGCTGTTGTTATGGGATTGATGTTTCATTCCAAGGAATCAAATGAAGAATAATCAATTCGCATTCCTTATTTTTGCCCTTAAGTAACCACACCAAAGACATATGTTTGACAATCTAAGTAACAAACTCGATAAGGCATTTCAGGTTCTCAAAGGACACGGTAAGATTACGGAAATCAACGTGGCAGAGACGCTTAAAGAAGTGCGTCGTGCCTTGTTGGATGCGGATGTAAATTTTAAAATAGCAAAGGAATTTACCGTAAAGGTCAAAGAAAAAGCCCTAGGCCAAAAAGTTTTAACCAGCCTTCAGCCGGGGCAGTTGTTAGTCAAAATTGTCAAGGATGAATTGGTAGCGCTGATGGGATCGGAGGCGGTTGGGGTAAACCTTGATTCCAAACCTACCGTTATTCT
>JALRDC010000006.1 GCA_023262245.1 Flavobacteriaceae bacterium | reverse complement strand
AGGAGGGTTTTTATTATACTCGAGAAAACAATACTTTTGCTTATAATTTTTAAATGGCACAAAAAGTTCTTCTTAGTGAAAAAAAAGTGAGCATCATCTTAAGAAGATTATGTCATCAGCTCATAGAACGTCATGGAGACTTTTCAAATACCGTTTTGGTAGGTCTTCAGCCTCGTGGAATTTTATTACTTGACCAATTGCTGAACTTATTAAAGGCAAATAAAATAAGTCACATAAAATCAGGAAAATTAGACACTACTTTTTTTAGAGATGACTTTCGAAGGAGTGAACGTCCTTTAAATGCTAAAACTACCGAGATGAATGAAATTATAGAGGGCAAAGACGTAGTCCTTATTGACGATGTTTTATTCACCGGAAGAAGTATTCGCTCTGCACTCACGGCTATTGACACCTACGGGCGTCCCAAATCAATAGAATTATTGGTACTTGTAGATCGGCGTTTCAGTCGTCATTTGCCCATACAACCGGACTATCTGGGAGCACAAATTGATGCGCTGCAGGGAGATAAAGTAAAGGTAGTTTGGTCAGATGAACCCTCTCAAAGCATTGTTTATTTAGAAAAGAATAACGAATGAAGAAATTAAGTGTTTCCCATCTTTTAGGTATCAAATATCTTCAACCCGAAGATCTACACTTAATTTTTGAAACAGCCACTCATTTTAAAGAGGTTATCAATCGCCCAATTAAAAAAGTGCCCAGTCTTCGGGATATTACTATTGCTAATTTATTTTTTGAAAACAGCACACGTACCAAACTCTCTTTTGAATTGGCGGAAAAACGATTGTCAGCCGATGTTTTAAACTTCTCGGCAAGTCAATCTTCAGTATCCAAGGGAGAAACTTTAGTGGATACGGTTAATAATATTCTTGCAATGAAGGTTGACATGATTGTGATGCGTCATCCTAATCCAGGAGCTGCCCATTTTCTGTCTAAAGCTGTAGATTCCTGTATTATTAACGCTGGAGATGGAACCCATGAGCATCCCTCTCAAGCTTTATTGGATGCATTTTCCCTTCAAGAAAAGTTCGGGAACTTAGAAGGAAAACGCATTGCTATTGTAGGGGATATTTTACACTCTAGAGTTGCACTATCAAATATTTATGCCTTAAAAATGCTGGGAGCCGAGGTAACACTTTGCGCACCTAAATCCCTTTTGCCCAAACATATCGAATCATTGGGAGTAAGTACCTCAACAGACTTGATGCAGGTACTAAAATGGTGTGATGCAGTAAACATGCTTCGCGTACAAAACGAACGTATGGAACTAAGTTATTTCCCTTCTACACGAGAGTACAGTCAAAACTTTGGACTGAACGGAGCCCGTTTAAAAGAATTGCGTAAAGAAATTGTAATTCTCCATCCAGGTCCTATAAACCGTGGTGTTGAGATTACAAGTGAGGTCGCAGATTCGGATCAGGCGATTATTTTAGATCAAGTAGAAAATGGGGTTGCAATTCGTATGGCTATTATTTACCTCTTAGGATCCCAACTCAATATTTCTACTTCATGATACACTATGAGTCAAAAACTATAGGTAGTGTTGATGCTAAAAGTATTTTAGAGGACACACAACAATTAAAAAAAGAACTGGAAGAAAAAACTATTGATCTAATTTTTGACTGTTCTGAATTCGATCTGAACGTATCACTCCTAGACGAAATTCGTGAGTTGCAAAAGAATAAAAATAAGTGTTTTGTGATTGTTCTTCCTGTAGAAAAACATGAGGAGTATTCTGCAGATTGGAATTTGGTTCCGAGTATGCAAGAGGCTTTAGATTTTATTTCATTTGAACAAATGCAACGTGATTTAGGCTTTTGATATGATGGAACTCACCATTTTAGGATGTCACTCAGCAACGCCAAGAGAAAACAAACATACCAGTTCTCAGTTGTTAGAAGTATCCGGAAATCTGTTTCTAATAGATTGTGGTGAAGGTACCCAAATGCAATTGCGAAAAGCTAAAGTGAAGTTTGCTCGAATACAACATATTTTTATTTCTCATTTACACGGGGATCATTTTTATGGTCTTATTGGTTTGATAAGCACCTTTAGGCTGCTCGGTAGAACAGCTCCTTTAAACATCTACGGTCCAAAGGGGATTAAAGAGATCATTAGTTTACAGCTAAAGCTGGCCAAGTCCTGGACCGACTATCCTCTTCATTTTCATGAACTTTTATCCACAAAATGTGAAGTTATCTTTGAAGATCAGTCTGTTACAGTAAGTACCCTGCCTTTAGACCATAGGGTGTATACCAATGGATTTAAATTTACTACTAAGGTTAATACCCGCAAAGTAAACCCCAATGCCGTTGCCAATTTAGAACTGGAACACTTCCATTATGCACAGTTACAAAAAGGATTGGATCTTACTTTATCTAATGGAGATAGGTATGAAAACAAAGCTTTAACTCTAGCTTCAGACCCACCCAAATCATATGCATATTGCAGTGACACTGCTTATCATGAAGCCCTGGTACCACATATAGAGGGGGTAGACCTTCTTTATCATGAAGCTACTTTTTTAGAAAAGCATCAAGATTTAGCTGCTAAAACAAAGCACAGCACAGCCCTTCAAGCAGCAAAGATCGCTCAGGCAGCGGCAGTCAAAAAATTAGTTTTAGGGCATTATTCCAATCGCTATCGGGATAAACAAGAATTTATAGCAGAAGCTTCAATAGTTTTTAAAGAAGTTTTTTTATCAGAAGACCTTAAAACTTTTTCTATTTAATAATGGATTGTAACTTGCACAAATAATGAAGAAAGAAGATATAGGACATCTAAGAAAATCGTACGAGAAAAGTGTCTTGGAAATCAAGGATCTCAATGGAGATCCTATGGGATTCTTTAAAAAATGGTTTGATGAGGCGGTAGCCCATTCTCAGATTGAGGAAGCAAACGCAATGAGTCTTGCAACCTTAGGATTAGATGATTTTCCAAAAGCCCGTATCGTTCTTTTAAAATCCTTTACTTTAGAGGGTTTCGTTTTTTATACCAATTATCAAAGTGAAAAAGGAATGGCTATAGAACACCATTCCAAAGTTGGTTTATCATTTTTTTGGCCTCCTCTGGAACGCCAAGTCATCATAAAAGGAGAGGTTGAAAAACTCCCTCCAGATACTTCAGACGCCTATTTTAAAACCCGCCCTAGAGGAAGTCAAATTGGAGCCATTGTTTCTGATCAAAGTAAAGTCATCACGGATCGCTCTATCATAGAGACTAAATTAGAAGCATTGGAAATTCAATATAAGGACAAGGACATCAATCGACCAGCACACTGGGGGGGATATCTAGTTGTTCCCAAATGTATTGAATTTTGGCAAGGAAGACCGAATCGTCTTCACGATCGTATACGCTGTCAAATTAAAGGCGGCTTTTGGAATCTTGAACGTTTAGCACCTTAAACATGAAAGAGCTCGTTTTGTTACGACATGCTAAATCCTCTTGGGAACTTGACGTTGAGGACCGTCATCGACCTTTAACTGAAAAGGGCATGCTGCGTATCAAAAAAATGGCACAACACCATCCTGAGGTTTTTTCAGATTTAGATGCAATTTTTTCTAGTCCTGCCAATAGAGCTAACCATACTGCCTCAATAGTAATACATAGTTTACAACTGCCTTTTGAAAAATTAGCTCTGACAGAAAGCCTCTATACTTTTGATGCTTCTCAAGTGATTCATTTTGTTAAGAATCTTCCTAACGAATTGGATCGGGTAATGTGTGTAGGGCACAATCCTGCTTTTACTCAAGCGGTTACATATTTTAGTGGAAAGCATTTTGATCATTTGCCAACTGCAGCATGGGCTTCTTTAAAATTTAAGCAAACAAATTGGTCCTCTGTTCAAGAAGCTACTCTAACCCTTGGTTTACCAAAAAAAATATTATCATAAGATGGGAAAACAAGAACGTTACATCAATAGGGAATTAAGCTGGCTTGATTTTAATGCTCGAGTACTCCAAGAAGCTGCGGATCCCGATGTACCCCTTTTAGAACGCTTGCGTTTTATTGGAATTTTTTCTAACAATCTGGATGAGTTTTTTCAAGTTCGCTTTGCTACGGTTCAACGAATTGCTCAGTCGGAAAAATCAGGAAAGAAAATTTTTGGAGGACAAACCGCTTCTGATCTTCTAAACACTATTATTCAAAAGGTTATTAACCAACAAAAAGAAAGCTCCAGAATACTTTCAAACATAGAAAAAGAACTAGAAAAAGAAGAAATCTTCTTTGTCAATGAGAAACAAGTTCTAAAAGAACACGAAACCTTTTTAAAAGAATACTTCATCCAAAACGTTAGCCCAGCATTAATGACCATCATCATCTCTGATGATGAAAACCAAGATTTTTCGGATAATCTAGCTTTTCTTACGGTAAAGCTTCATTTTGAAACAGCGCAAAGGGAAGAAACAAAATTTGCCTTAATAGAGCTTCCAACGGATTTAGACCGTTTTATCGTTTTACCCCAAATTGGGAACAAGCAATACGTGATGTTCTTAGACGATTTGATACGTTATCACTTTCATTTGATTTTTAACTTTTTTGAATTCACCCATATAGAGTCGCACATGATAAAGGTTACTCGAGATGCGGAGTTAGATATGGAGGGTGATGTTTCAAAAAGTTACATTAACAAAATTGTAGAGAGTGTGAGAGATCGAATCTTGGCAGAACCTGTGCGACTAGTTTATGACAAAGAGATTTCTGATGACACCTTAGAAATGATTAAAAAAATATTAGGTGTAGGTGCAGATGATAGTTTAATTCCTGGAGAGCGGTACCATTATCGTAGGGACTATATGAATTTTCCCCAATTAAATCGAAAAGACCTGCAATATGAAAGCAAAGAAGCTATACCAATAAAGGGATTGTCTCTTGAGAAAAGTATTTTTAAAGCTATAGACCTCAAGGACTACTTGCTTTACACCCCCTATCACAGTTTTTCTTTTGTCATTAAATTCCTTAGAGAAGCAGCTCTTGACCCTGAGGTTTCAACAATCAAAATTACGATTTACAGACTTTCAAAGATTTCCAATGTGGCTAGTTCATTGATAAATGCTGCTAAAAATGGAAAAAAAGTGTTGGTTCAAATTGAGCTCCAAGCTCGTTTTGACGAAACCAACAACATTACCTATGCAGAGCAGATGCAAGCGGCAGGAGTAGAGTTAATTTTTGGTATTCCAGGCTTAAAAGTACACTCTAAAATATGTGTTATTGAGAAAAATAGCGATGGAAAAAAGAAACGCTACGGATTTATAAGTACTGGGAATTTTAATGAGGATACAGCAAAAATATATACCGATTATACCCTTTTCACCTCAAATCAAAAAGTATTAAAAGAGCTCAACAAAGTTTTTAATTTCCTTCAAGTTCATTACAAACGAAAAACCTATAAGCACTTAATTGTGTCTCCGCATTATACTCACAATTCACTAATGAAGATGATCAATCAAGAGATTGAAAATCACCAAGCGGGTCTTCCTAGTGGGATCCGATTAAAATTAAATGCCATTACCAATTTTTCTGTAATTGAAAAATTATACCAAGCTAGTAATGCGGGAGTGCCAATTCAAATGATTGTCAGAGGAATTTGTTGTTTAATTCCCGGTATTAAGGGTATGAGTGAAAATATTGAAGTTATTAGTGTAGTAGATAAATACTTGGAACATCCTAGAGTCTATTATTTTACTAACGGCGGCAATCCAAAAATCTATATTTCTTCTGCGGATTTTATGACACGTAATATCGAGAATAGGGTGGAAGTTGCTGTACCTATCTACGATTTAGACCTTCAACGTCAAATTATTGATGTTTTGGACATTATTTGGAAGGATAATGTGAAAGCAAGAAGATTAAACGGATCAATTCAAAATAAGCTTGTAAAAAACAGCGCTCCAGTTGTTCGCTCCCAAATCGCTATTTACGAATATTATAAAAAGGAGGCGGGTTTATGAAAATTAGAAAATATGCTGCAATAGATATTGGGTCCAATGCAGTACGATTACTAGTTTCTAATGTCATTGAGAAGAAAAACAAAACCTTTTTCCTAAAAAATGCTTTAGTCCGTGTTCCTATTAGATTAGGACAAGATTCCTTTACCCAAGGGGAAATTTCCTCCAAAAACATCAAGCGCATGATTAAATCCATGAAGGCTTTTAGTATGCTAATGAAAGTTCATGGAGTTAAAGATTATTTAGCCTATGCAACTTCTGCCCTTCGAGACGCTAAAAACGGTAATGTAGTCATCGAAAAGGTTTTTAAAAAATCAGGAATTGAAATTGAAATTATAGACGGTACTAAAGAAGCGGAAATTATTTCCAATACTAATGTATTTGAAAGTATTGATCTTGAAAAAACATTCCTTTATGTTGATGTAGGGGGTGGAAGCACAGAGTTTAGCATCCTAAAAGGTGGAAAGCGAACCGATTCAATATCTTTTAAAATAGGTACAGTACGATTACTAAATGGTGGAGTGGATGCAACTACTTGGAATCAGGTAGAGCAATGGGTGAAGGAAAATACCGCTCCTTATTCTAAAATTTATCTTTTAGGGACAGGAGGGAATATTAATAAACTTCACAAAATGGCTAATATAAAGGATCATAGACCCATTACATACCTTACATTAAGTGCTATTTACAATCAACTAAAATTATTGACCTATGAGGAACGTATTGTTGATTTAGGATTAAATCCAGATCGTTCTGATGTGATAATTCCTGCTACGGAACTCTTTATCAAAACATTGAGATGGAGTGGAGCCAAAGTTATTTATGTTCCTAAAGTAGGGCTTTCGGATGGGATGATTCGAGAACTTTACAAAAATAAAAAAGCTTAGCGTTAACCGTGAATACGTTCCTGGTCTCCTAGTTTTTTGATGAGCTTTCCTTCAAATTCTAATAATGCTTCCCACTTTTGATCTACGAGTTCTTTTGAGGGAGCATATTTTTTAGCCAATTTTAAAAAAAGAGTGTAGTGGTGGGCTTCACTAATCATTAATTTACGGTAAAAGTTACGCAATTTAGCATCCTCTAATTCTTCTGAAAGGATTCTAAATCGTTCACAACTACGAGCTTCTATAAGAGCTGCACACAGCAGTTTGTGTGTTAGATGAATGCTTTTTGACCCTCCCTTGGGAAAGAAATTAAGTAACTGAAGCACATAAATATCTTTTCGCTCTCTACCCAAAGAATATCCTTTTTCTAGTATGATGTCGTGTACCATCTTAAAATGACTCATTTCTTCTTGGACTAAATCTGTCATGGCCGAGACTAATTCAGAATACTGTGGAAAACCGATGATTAGTGAGATAGCTGTACTGGCAGCTTTTTGTTCACAATAGGCATGATCTGTAAGGATTTCTTCTAAATTCTGTTTTGCTATATTGACCCACCTTGGGTCCGTGGGAAGTTTTAGTCCTAGCATGATTTTTAATTGATTTCCAGATCAAATTTATTGCGCAACTCTTCGAGAGTAGGATTAATTTTAACAAGATATTGATATTTTTCTTGTGCGGAATAGACCGCGTCTTCTTTTGTAGATTCTGATATTCTCAGCTCAATACTGATGCTAAAATTATTTAATCGCTCTCTTAAAAAAGGAAGTAAATGCTCCATTTCACGGCTCATTTCTACTTTATTCATGTCATTTGCTACCATAAACAGGAGGGTATTGTTTTCCTTTAATTCTATAGTATTCATGCTAAGAATGGAAGCAATATTTTGCTGGCCTTGATTTTTTAAGTTTTCAATGTACTCGTTCCATAGGGTTTGCAGTTGGTTTAGATCAAACGCATCACTTGGTTTTTCAACTTCTATGTCTTTAGGTTTTTGAGCTTTACTTGCCGCTTTTTTTAATGCGATACTAGATAAGGAAAAACTGGAAACGACGGTTTTAAGCTCCCCATTTTTGGGAGCTGATGGAGCCGAGGGTACTGGAGCCTCTTCCTCTACAACAGAATTTAATGCATGCTTTTCTTCGGAATAGGTAGT
>JALRDC010000163.1 GCA_023262245.1 Flavobacteriaceae bacterium | reverse complement strand
GGTGGCCAGCAGATTATGGTCATTACGGACCATTCTTCATTCGTATGACATGGCATGCCGCAGGAACCTACCGTACTGGTGACGGACGTGGTGGTGCTGCAACAGGTGCACAACGATTTGCTCCACTCAACTCTTGGCCTGATAATGGAAATTTAGATAAAGCTAGAAGATTATTATGGCCTATTAAGCAAAAATATGGAAACAAACTATCTTGGGCAGACTTGCTAGTTCTTATTGGAAACGTAGCCATAGAGGATATGGGGGGGCCAAACCACGGAACGGTTATGGGAAGAGAAGATATTTGGCAGCCCGAAAAAGACATTTATTGGGGTGCTGAGGATGAATGGTTAGGAGACAACCGTTATGGTGATACCCGCCAATCTTTAGAAAATCCCCTTGCAGCTGTTCAAATGGGATTAATTTATGTAAATCCTGAAGGTCCCAATGGTAACCCTGACCCAGCATTATCTGCACAGGATGTTCGTGAAACTTTCAAGAGGATGGCTATGAATGATGAAGAAACAGTAGCTCTAACTGCGGGAGGACACACCTTTGGAAAAGCGCATGGAGCTGGTGATGCAGCCTTGGTTGGCGCAGAACCCGAAGGATCCCCAATAGAATTGATGGGGCTGGGATGGAAAAACCAACACGCATCAGGTTTGGGTGTTGATACGATCACCAGTGGTATTGAAGGTCCTTGGACGACCAACCCCATCCAGTGGGACATGGGTTATTTGGAACTTTTGTTTAAATACGAATGGGAATGTAAGAAAAGTCCTGCTGGGGCTTGGCAATGGCATCCTATCAATTGTGCTGAGGAAGATATGGTTCCGCAGGTAGATGGCAGTGGTCAAAAGGTTTTACCTATGATGACTACTGCAGACATGTCATTAAAGACAGATCCCAAATACCGCGAAATTTGTCAGCGATTCCTTGCCAATCCTGATGAATTTGGTGAAACTTTTGCCCGTGCTTGGTTTAAATTACTGCACCGTGACATGGGGCCCAAGACCAACTATATTACTGGAGACTATAAAGATGTAGAATACATCTGGCAGGACCCTACCCCTACAGGAAAGATTTTGACAAGTTCAGAGGAGCAAAACCTTAGAGATGCTATTTCAAAATGTGGTTTAAGCGTTCAAGAAATGGTTACTACAGCTTGGGCAAGTGCCAGTACTTTTCGTGGTTCTGACAATCGCGGGGGTGCAAATGGTGCACGCATCCGCCTGGCACCTCAAAAAGACTGGGAAGTAAACAAACCCAACGAGCTTAAGAAAGTATTGGAGGTTTATGAAAAAATAGCGAAAGAGCAAAATTCAAGTATTGCCGATGTGATTGTAATAGCAGGGGCTGTAGCTATCGAACAAGCTAGTGGTCATAAAGTTGAAGTAACTACGGGAAGAGGAGATGCAATTCAAGAAGCCACCGATATCGATTCTTTTGACTTGTTGAAACCCAAAGCGTGTGGTTTTAGAAATTATTCTGAAAAAGAATTTGCTGTTAGTCCGGAGGAAATTCTTCTTGACAAAGCTCAATTACTAGGTCTCACTCCCTCAGAACTCACAGTCTTAATTGGAGGAATGCGCTCCATGGGAATTTCTCATACTGGAGAAGGTATCTGGACCAATGGAGAACTGAACAACTCTTGGTTTAAAATACTTTTATCAATGGATGTGGAGTGGTCGTCAACAGGTTACAATAGCTATGAAGCTAAAGATCGAAACTCTGGGGAAGTAATCCGTACTGCCTCGCGAACTGATCTCGTATTTGGCTCTAATTCTGAGTTACGCGCCATAGCAGAAGTTTATGCGCAGGACGACAATAATGAAAAGTTTATAGCAGACTTCATACAAGTTTGGAATAAGGTCATGAATGCAGATCGTTTTGACTTAAATTAAAAAAACGCTTTTTATTAATTAGTAAAAACCCGATTCCCATCGGGTTTTTTTAATAAACTAGTTTCCTAACCTTGTAGGTTTACTTATTTTATAAAAGGAATCCATAACCTGTAAAGGCAAAGTCATAATAATGTCATCCTTTTGCAATTGAATTTGTATTTTTGTTTTAGAAATTATATGAATGGCTAAAAAGCTTAAAAGTGCTACATCAGATCCAAAGGTAATCCGCCAACGACAAGTACTATTTGGGGGAGGACTGATGTTACTAGCAATACTTTTGGCGATTGCTTTTGTTTCTTACCTCGTCAATTGGAAAACTGATTTTAGTACGCTAGGTTCTATTCTAGATAAAACCGTAGAAGCGAAAAATATTTTAAACAAATTAGGAGCTTATATCGGTCACTTTTTTATTTATAAAGGCGTAGGACTTGCTGCTGTTCTTTTTCCCTATTTACTGGGTTTAAGTGGCTTTCAATTGTTTTTTGATAGAAAAAAATCAAACCTGATTTCTAACTGGGCATGGGGCATAACCCATATCCTATGGCTATCCATTGCTTTGGGATATTTTTTTCCCAACGATCCGCTTTATTCAGGAATAGTAGGGTATGAAATCAACCTTTTTTCAAAGGCATATGTTGGAAATTTCGGCATTCTTTCAGGGTTACTCTTTTTCTTTTTGTGCTTTGTGGTAATCGAACTGGGTTGGACTCCTGAAAAAACCCTTGTTTGGTGGAATAAAATTATTGCAAAAAACGAAGTGCCTCAAGAATCAGCTGAGGAAACTATGGATATTCACAGCGCTCTAGAAACAAACCATGAAGAGAAAGAAGCAAGTGAAGAAGCTACCATAACAACAGTAGAACTTGAACAAGAGACCCCTGAAATTGAGGAACCGAGTTTAAAAAACTCGGAATTGGTGATGGAAGTTGAGACACTAGAGGAAGAAACTTTAGATGAAAAACTTGCTAGCAGCTTAGTAAAAAAACAAGGCTTTTTTGATCCTACTTTGGAATTGAGCAGCTTTAAGATGCCAAATATTGATCTATTAAAAGATTATGGAGAAAGCGGTATCACCATAAACCAAGAGGAACTTGAGATCAACAAAAATAAAATTGTAGAAACGCTCAATAATTATAAAATTGGCATTTCAAACATTAAGGCAACCATTGGACCGACCGTAACCCTATATGAAATTGTTCCCGATGCAGGTGTTCGGATATCCAAAATAAAAAATCTTGAAGACGATATTGCGCTTTCTTTATCGGCATTAGGAATACGCATTATAGCCCCCATCCCTGGAAAAGGAACAATCGGCATAGAGGTTCCCAATCAAAAACCGAGCGTCGTCTCCATGCGATCTGTAATTGCTTCTGCTAAATTCCAAAAAGCAGAAATGGAATTACCTATCGCCATGGGAAAAACCATAAGTAATGAAACCTTTGTGGTAGATTTAGCAAAAATGCCACACTTACTTATGGCAGGAGCAACAGGTCAAGGAAAATCTGTTGGACTCAATGCAGTGCTCACTTCGTTACTCTACAAGAAACATCCAGCTGAAGTAAAATTTGTTTTGGTGGATCCCAAAAAGGTTGAGTTAAACATTTACAGCAAGATCGAACGGCATTACTTAGCAAAACTCCCAGATACTGAAGAAGCTATCATTACAGACAATACCAAAGTAATCAATACCTTAAACTCCCTTTGTATCGAAATGGACAATCGATATGAGTTGTTAAAAACAGCTATGTGTCGCAATTTAAAGGAGTATAATAAAAAATTTAAAGAGCGTAAACTCAATCCCAACGATGGGCACAGCTATTTGCCTTACATCATTTTAGTTGTTGACGAATTTGCTGATTTAATCATGACTGCTGGGAAAGAGGTAGAAACACCCATTGCGCGTCTAGCTCAGTTAGCTCGTGCTATTGGAATTCATTTAATTATTGCTACCCAGCGTCCTTCTGTTAATGTTATCACAGGAATTATCAAAGCAAATTTTCCTGCTCGCGTGGCTTTTCGCGTAACTTCAAAAATTGATTCCCGGACCATACTGGACAGTGGAGGGGCGGATCAACTCATTGGGAGAGGAGACATGCTCTACACACAAGGAAACGAATTGACTAGAATTCAATGCGCTTTTGTAGATACTCCTGAAGTTGAACGTATCGCATCTTATGTAGGAGGGCAGCGTGCTTATGCTGATGCCCACTTATTACCCGAATATGTAGGTGAAGATAACAGTAGTAATTTGGACATAGATGCCAGTGAACGCGATGCTTTATTTAGAGAAGCAGCAGAAGTTATTGTTACTGCTCAACAAGGTTCGGCATCTTTATTGCAAAGAAAATTAAAACTAGGATACAATCGTGCTGGAAGGATTATCGATCAGATGGAAGCTGCTGGTGTGGTGGGACCTTTTGAAGGAAGCAAAGCGCGTCAAGTATTAATTACTGATTTGGCATCTTTGGATCGCTTACTCGATAATGATATTTCTGAGAGTTAATTAAATAACACCTATAGATGAACGTTTATCAAATTATTATTTTTCTTTTCCTGTCACTAAGTCTAAAGGCTCAAAGTCCAGAGGCAGCAAGAAAACTCTTAGACGAAGTTTCGAGTACCATTGCCTCTTTTGACAATTTAAGTTTTGATTTTACTTATGTTTTGGAAAACCGGCAGGAAAATATTCGTCAAGAAACAAATGGATTTGCTACTATAAGTGGAGATTTATATAAGGTGAATTTTTTAGGAAACGAACAACTTTTTGACGGAGAGAAAACTTATACCATTGTTCCTGAAAATGAAGAAGTGACTATTAGTAGCCCCGAAGAAGGTGACGATTTTGGCATCAACCCTTCCGAATTATTGGTGTTTTATAAAAGCGGTTATGCCTATCAGTGGGACATAAAACAAAATGTTTTAGGCAGACCGATACAGTTTATAAAGCTTATCCCAAATCAAGAAAATAAAGACTTGAAATACCTCTTATTAGGCATTGATATGAATAGAAAAACCATTTATCGGCTTATTGAAATTGCGAGTTCCGAAACCCGAACAACCCTTACTCTAAAGAATTTAAAAACCAACACAATCTTAAGCCCCAACTTTTTTACTTTTGATAGCAGTAAATACCCTGATTATTACATAAATGACTAAATCTTGAAAATAATTGATCGGTACATACTAAAAAGTTATCTAACGCGTCTTATTAGCGTATTTACAATTTGTATGTTCATTTTTATCATACAAACTTTTTGGCTCTTCATAGATGAACTGGCTGGGAAGGGTTTGGATATTATTATTATTGGAAAGTTTTTAGTGTACTATTCACCAAAACTTATTCCCCTGGTCTTGCCACTTTCAGTTCTTTTGGCTTCTTTGATGACCTTCGGTTCCTTTGCCGAAAATTATGAATTTGCGGCCATGAAGTCCACGGGTATCTCGCTTCAACGTGCCTTATTTAGTCTTTTAGTATTTCATATTGCCTTAGGAATAGGAACCTTTTATTTTTCCAACCACATCATTCCCTATGGTGAACTAAAATCTTATAACCTAAGGAGGAATCTTGCTAAATTAGAACCTACGCTAGCTATCAGAGAGGGAATTTTTAACGAGATTGGACAATACAACATTAAAGTAAATAGGAAGTATGGAGACAATGACCGCTTTTTAGAAAATGTGATTATCCACGAATACACCCCAAACAAAGAAAATAATATCGTGATTAAAGCGGAACGTGGGGAGATGAAAAATGAACCTACCGATCCCAACCTTAAATTAGTTTTATACAATGGAAACCGATATGAAGAAGTCATCCCGAAAAAAATGAAAGATCGCCAGCGGGTTCCCCATGCAAAAGTTGCTTTTGAAGAATATGAAATGAATATCGACCTCTCTCAATTCAATAATGTGGATTTAACTGAGGAGAAAGTGACTTCTTCCTATCGAATGCAAAAAATTGATCAGTTGCGAATTAGTATTGATACCCTCCAAAGAAAATTTACCGAAGAGCAAGATGTGTTTAGTCAAAATTTTTCGCAACACAGTATGGTGAGTAAAATTGCAGAAAACCGACTTCCACTTGTTGAACAAGATTCTTTACCAGAAGATATTTTAGATTTTATAATAGTAGATCTGGATTGGAAAAAAGATCGCATATTTACACAAAGTATTTCTAAAATACAAACCTCAATACGCGATTTAAAAGCAAAAAGACTTCAATTTTTTTCCTTCCAAAAACTAATAAATCTTCACAAAATTTTCCTCTACGAAAAATACACACTTCTTTTTGTGTCCCTTTTGCTTTTTCTAATTGGAGCATCCCTAGGAGCCATAATAAAAAAAGGAGGTTTAGGACTACCAATTGTACTTTCCGTCATCATTTTTCTTACATATCATTACATCGGTCTTTTTAGTAAAAATGCAGCTGAAGACAACAGCATTTCTCCTCTTATTGCCACCTGGCTTTCAACATTAATTCTTGCCCCTTTTTCCTATATACTGACAAAAAGAGCCTCTGCAGATAAAGGTGCTATTAGCTTGTACGATCTATTTAGTCCCTTTTTATCTCTGTTAAAAAAACTTCCTTTTCCAAAAAAATCATGACAGAAAACAACATAGAATTATTTAGTATTCCCGAGGCTATAGAAGCCATCAAAAACGGAGAAGTCATTATTGTTGTGGACGATGCCAATAGAGAAAATGAAGGGGATTTTATCGCCGCGGCAGAAATGATCACTCCTGAATTAATCAATTTTATGGCGACTCATGGAAGGGGATTAATATGCACGCCGCTCACGGAAGAACGCTGTCAAAAACTCCAATTGGGGAAAATGGTTTCTAACAATACCGATCCCATGGAAACCGCTTTTACCGTATCGGTCGATCTAAAAGGTAAGGGAGTAACTACTGGAATTTCTGCTGCAGATCGCTCCGCTACTATAAAGGCTTTAGTAGATGAAAACACTTCTCCCTACGACCTTTCCAGACCCGGTCATATTTTTCCGCTTATTGCTAAAAGTGGAGGGGTTCTTCGAAGGACGGGACATACCGAGGCGGCTATAGATTTTGCAAGACTGGCTGGATTTAAGGCAGCTGGCGTTATTGTAGAAATTATGAATGAAGACGGCACTATGGCTCGATTACCGCAATTGCTTGAAGTTGCCAAAAAATTTAATCTTAAAATAGTCTCCATAGAAGATCTGGTTTCCTACCGCATGCAACACGACAGTTTGATCGTACAAAAAGCAGATCATGAAATCAAAACACGCTATGGGAATTTCCGTATGCGAGCCTATGAACAAACAACCAATGGCAATATTCATCTTGCCCTAACCAAAGGACATTGGGAAAAAGAGGAAACTATTTTAACTCGGATTCAATCCTCCAAAATAAGTAATGATATTTTAGGGATTCTAACCGGATCAGTG
>JALRDC010000110.1 GCA_023262245.1 Flavobacteriaceae bacterium | reverse complement strand
AACATGCCTAAAGAAATGAAATAGACACTGATAAAGAGTTTCATTAATTTGGAATTATTTTGAGAATTCCTTTCCCTTCCACTGCTAGATAGAGGTAGCCATCAGGCCCTTCAACTATATTGCGAACTCTTCCAATTTTATCCAGTACTTTCTCTCTCTTTACTACTTTGTCATTTTTAATAACCAGACGTTCTAAATATTCAAATTTGAGGGACCCCACAAATAAATCATCTTTCCACTCTTTATAGATCCCTGAAGTTGAAAACGCCATGCCACTGGGGCCTATAGAAGGAACCCAATAATAAAAAGGTTGTTCCATGTTGGGAAGTGCAGTTTTATCTGTTATGGGGGTTCCACTATAATTGATCCCATAAGTAATTTTAGGCCAACCAAAATTCAATCCTTTTCGTATAATATTGATTTCATCGCCTCCTTGTGGACCGTGTTCATTTTCCCATACCGCTCCTGTCTTAGGATGAACAACCATCCCTTGTGGATTTCTATGTCCATAGGAATATACTGCTTCTTTCGCTCCTTCTTTTCCTACGAAAGGATTGTCTTCAGGAATGCTGCCATCTAAATTTAAACGGTATATTTTCCCACCATCTCTTGTAATATCCTGCGGGTTCTCTTCTCGATTTCCTCTATCACCGACAGAAAAATAAACATGTCCTTCTTGATCAAAGACAATGCGGGAGCCAAAGTGCTGCCCTTTTTTTGTATTGGGAGTCGCTTTATAAAGTAGTTTTACTTCTTTCAATTTTGTGCCCTCGAGTTTGGCGCAGTATAAAGAAGTATTTCCACCCAAGTCATCTCCTTCTGTATTTGCACCCAAAGTCATATAGATAATCTTAGTATTACTATAATCGGGATGAAGCGCAACATCTAAAAGACCTCCTTGTCCTCTTGTATAGATAGGCGGCAGTCCTTCTACTGTTTGTTTGACCCCTTTGGTGACACGATAAAGTATGCCCGATTTTTCCGTAACTAAAAGATCATTTTCGCTAATAAATGCCATTCCCCAAGGGATGTCGATTCCCTCAACGATTGTTTTATATGTATAATCTACTTCTGTAGGACTTTCGATAAAGGGGGGATTGTCTTGAGCACAGCTCACCTGAAGGCTAAAGAAAATTAACAGACTGGATAACCAAATTAGTTTCATTGATTTATTTTTTTAAAATTCAATTAAAGTGCCACTAACTTACTAAAAATTTACAGTATCTAAACATTAAAAAAGTAGATTTAGTAAGCTGGCATTGTGCCTTTATTAGAATTAGAAAAACAGAATAGAAAGGGAATAAAATGCGCAGATTTGCGCTGATAATTAGTCGGGATGACAGGATTTGAACCTGCGACCCCACGCACCCCATGCGTGTGCGCTACCAGGCTGCGCCACATCCCGAATACTGGATTTAAAAACTTTGTCGGGGTGGCAGGATTCGAACCTGCGACCTCCTGCTCCCAAAGCAGGCGCGATGACCGGGCTACGCTACACCCCGAAAAGTGTGCGCAAATATAACATTAAAAAAAGTTAATGCAAATAGGAAGTACGCTTTCTTTAAAACTTTATTTTTTTTTCAGTTCAATCCCGTTTTTGTTTACTTTTAGGTGTAGTTTTTCCTCTCCTTCAGCGTCCTGATAATGCAGTTGCATTTCGGTTTTTTGGAGTGGACAATCCAAACATTCTAATCTACTGCTTCCCATTTTCCAAAGATGACCGGCTGTTTTTTTACTGCTGTAATCTTGGTCGTTTTTTACAGGGTAGCCTAAGATGTTTTTGAGGTTTTCATTCAAAAAAACAACTTGACCTGCACTTAAATATAAAGTAAGTTCAAAGGTGGACGTTTCAAACCCACTTATATTTTGTTCCAAAACAATCGGTTTTAAAAGCAGCGTGCTGTTTTTTACTTCCCAAGGATAATGGAGTTTTTCCGCCTTCTTTTGTGCTTTTTCTTGACTGGTACCTTTTGCTGAAGTTTTGATTTCAAGACTTGAATTGGCTTCTGTACTTTTTCGAACCGATAATCTGACCAAATCTTGTTTGTCTGCAATGTGGTCAACTATTTTGTTAATGGGATTATTTTTCTTGAATTCCCAGTCCGATGAGTCTGCCCCTGTTTTGATTAAATGCACCCTAAGGGTATCTTGATGGGTTAGGGAAAGGTTGTGCAAATCCGTTTTGGTTGCGGTAATGCGATGACTTCTGATGGTATCAGCTCCTAGCACAACAAGGGAAAGTACAGATGCGATCCAAAGCCCTACTAGCACCAAACGCCCAACCCTTCCGAAGCTGGAAGAACGTCCTCTAACTAAACGGATCCCAAAGGAAAATAAAAACAAAAGCGGAATAAAAACCACTAAAAACATTGAAATTCCCCAAAGAATGTTAGGAACAGGTCCCACATCAAAAAGCTCAAAAGGCCACAGCACTATGCCAAAAAAGAGCAGGACCAGACTGGCAACAAAAATAGAAACGATAATTGAAGTGGATACGATTAAAAAAAGTATTCCGAGCAGTTTGAAAATGATTTTGGGAATTGCGCTAAGGATTCCTTCTAAAAACTGAAAAAAATTTCTTGACTTTTTTTTTAATGTGTTTCCTGCTTTTTCATAATCGAGATCCTTAATTTTTGAGGAAAGGTCTTCAAACTCTTCTTTAATTTTTTTTTCAATAGTGGAAACGTTGATCGGCTTTCCTTTCATGCTCAGTTTGTCTGCTGTAGTTTTTGCCATAGGCACTAAAATCCAAAACAAAATATAAATCAACACAAAGGTGCCTCCTGAAAATACTGCTAGGAGGAGCCAAAGAATGCGGATCCAAGCAGTGTCAATAGTAAAGTAATGCCCCAAGCCCGAGGCCACTCCACCAATGTATTTATCATCGGGATCGCGAAATAGTTTTTTTCGAATTGTTTCTTCGGTTTCTTCCTCCTCTGAGAGAAAATCTTCTGGCTGTCCAAGCACATCGATTATGCGCGCTACATCTGATTCACTAACCACATAATCTGGATTCGTTTTTACTTCTTGAAAAAGTTCAGCGATTCGCGCTTCAATATCTTTCAAAATTTCTTCCTTACCCACCGTGTTTTTAAAACCGTCTTCAAGTTTTTTTAAATACAGCTTGAGTTTGGTGTAGGCATTTTCATCTATATGAAAGAAGGTGTTGGCTAGATTGATGTTTACTGTCTTATTCATAAGGGTTATTTTTTGTTTTGGGTAATTGCGTTTACAGCTTTGTTTAGGTCGCTCCAGGCTTGTTGCAGTTCACTTAAAAACACCTTGCCCGCAGGGGTGATCGAATAGTACTTTCGTGGAGGCCCGGAGGTAGATTCCTCCCAGCGGTATTGCAAAAGATCAGCATTTTTTAATCGGGTTAAAAGAGGATAAACGGTACCTTCAACCACTAGCATTTTTCCTTTTTTTAAAGCCTCTAAAATTTCAGAAGTATACAAATCACGCCCAGAGATCAAGGAGAGGATGCAAAACTCCAAGATTCCTTTTCGCATTTGGGCAGTCGTATTTTCGATTTTCATAACTAGCATATTTGCATTGCAAATATATAAATAAAAGATAGAACTATGTATAACATAATACTAAATTATTTTTTAACTTTTTTGCAACATTTTAAACTTTAAAATCTTCCTAGATTCGTTAGGTAGTAATCGAATTTAAATTATGTCTAAAGATTTTTTGTATTACCGAGCGATACTGAAAAAGGTAAGTTTCGATCCCGAGTTATTTAAAAAAGAGCTGCTCAAGGCGTATCGGTTTTTAGGTTCTCATGATCGACTTGCTTTAAAGGATTGGGTCAAGTCCTATGTCGCCAACAATCATGCGCTAAAATTGATTGTTTTCTCTGATCCGGAAGGGTTTATTTTGGGGTAATAACCTTAATATTTTCAAATTTAATCGCTCCTCTTAGTACGCCTTCAATGGTTTCCGAAAGGGCTTCAATGATTGGTATTTTAAGTAGGTTTTTACTGTAAATCATGCTGATTTCTCTTGCGGGCTCTGGACTTTCAAAATACTTTAAGTGGTCTTTATTTCTATCAGATAAATTTCTGGTTTGTAAATAGGGGAGTAGTGTCATTCCCATTCCTTCATCGGCTAGTTTAATCAAGGTTTCAAAACTCCCGCTTTTCAGGTCAAACGATTTTGAGTTGCGCGTAGTTTGGCAGAGGTTTAAGACGTGCTCTCTGAAACAGTGGCCGTCTTCCAGTACCAGTATGTCCATTTTTTCTAAATCTTCAACATCCAATTTGGTTAGGGAGGATAGGGGGTGTGATTTGGGAATATAGCCCACAAAGGGTTCGTAGTACAAAGGCTTTTCAATCAGCTGCGGATGATCTAAAGGGGTAGCGGCTATACCTGCATCAAGTTTTCCGGTGCTTAACTCTTCTATGATGGAAGCGGTGTTTAATTCTTCGATTTTGAGCGTGACTTTTGGAAACTTTTTAATAAATGTATTCAAGAACAGTGGAAGCAGGGTGGGCATTACGGTAGGGATAATACCAATCCTAAAGGCACCTTCAACAACCCCACGCTCCATAGCCACTACATCCTTCATACGCTTGGCTTCCTCCAAAATGACTTTAGCCTGCGCAATAATTTTTTCACCAACTGCCGTAAGTGTTACGGGTTTTGCTTTTCTGTTGAATAAGGTTACATCAAGTTCTTCTTCTAATTTTTGCACCTGCATACTCAAAGTGGGTTGGGTTACAAAGCACTTTTCAGCAGCTAGAGTAAAGTTTCCTTCTTCTGCTACAGCTAGGGTGTATTTTAATTGAGTTAGTGTCATTTCTTATTCTTTATTTAAAATTAATAAGAAAAAACTATACAGCAAGAAAATAGATGGTCTAATTTAAGTAAAAAGACCATTTCATATTGGAAAAACTTATTGAATAATGGAAACCTCCATGTGTATATTGGTCAGCGGGGCTTCTCGATTGTCGACTTTTTGTTGATTGATTTTATCCACAACGTCCATTCCCTTAATCACTTTTCCAAATGCGGTATAGGATCCGTCGAGATGATAGGCGCCGGGGCTTTGCTGGACGATAAAAAACTCATAGGGTGAGGCCAATTTATGTGGATTTTCAATTTCGCTACTCGGCATAGAAATAACTCCACGATGGTGTTTGTTTCCTTTGCGGGTATCGGGTGGTAAAAGGTATTTTCCTATTTTTCTTCTTTTTTCTGCGGTTTCGCTCCGATCAGAATTTCCTCCTTGTATAATGAATCCGGGGACCACTCGGTGAAAGGTACTTCCGTTAAAATACCCCTTTTTCGTCAGATAAATAAAATTTGCCCTGTGGTAAGGTGTATTCTGATACAATTGGATGTCAATAGTTCCAAAGCGGGTAGTGATTCGAACCTGATCTTCCAAATTTTCTTTTTGGTAGTCAAAAAAGAATGGGATTGCGTTTTGATCATCCAACAAAAGGGTAGGAGCTTCATCCTTTTCAACTTGGTTTTTTTGGATGCTGTCTTTTTTTATCTGCAGGGATTTAGGGGTATCTATTTGAGTTTTAGCGGTCTTCTTTTTTGAATCGTCACATTGGATCGATAAGAAGGATATCCCTAAAGACAGAATGATTAATTTTGTGATTGACATGGATTATCAGAAGTTTTCAGATTGTTTTTCAAATGTAAAAGATTTCGAACGATCAGGAAAATCACGTTATGATCACATGGCTCCTGCGCACCGAAAAACCTTTCTTGCTCAACGTCCTAAAGCCCCGTCAGATGCTCGACCTGCTGCAGTAGTACTTTTTTGTTATCCAAAATCGGGGAGAATGCATTTATCCCTAATCAAAAGGGCTGAATATGATGGGGTTCATTCTGGGCAAATCAGCTTACCTGGGGGTAAAAAGGAAGTCGCAGATGCCTCCCTATTGCACACTGCACTAAGAGAATGTAACGAAGAATTAGGTACAGCGCTTGTTTCGGACAGTAAGGATATTAGTTTGCCTTCAATTTATATTCCT
>JALRDC010000025.1 GCA_023262245.1 Flavobacteriaceae bacterium | reverse complement strand
GTTTTAATACAATTGATCCAGCAAACACCCTAGTTCAAGGGAAACTTGTGGGAGAAGGATATAAAGTAGAAATAGAGGCTGAAGCAGAAATTGATTAATGTTTCTAAAAACAGTTTAATAAAACCGAAAGAAGATGTTTTACACCATTCAAAATCACACGTTCAAAAGAGTTCAAAAACGACTAATTATTTTAGGTCTTATCTTTTGTAATCTTATTCATGCACAAACAACAAACGATGAACTTGAAACTTTATTCAAAGCATGGAGGGTCTTTGAAGTCCCTCCCGAAGTAGATGGAGTTCCAGATTATTCACAAAAGACATTTGATCAACGTTTTGCCGCATATCAAAGTTTAAGAGAACGATTAGAAACCCTTTCTAAAGAGGGATGGACAACTCAAGAAAAGGTAGATTGGCACCTTCTTTGGGCAGAGATGAATGGATATATGTTCAATTATAAAATTTTAAAACCGTGGCAACGCGATCCTGCTTTTTACAAAGCCATTTGGACTGATAAAAGTGATGTTCCTGCCCATGAAGGACCTACCTCTCATTTTGTGATCGAATTGTGGCAGTATGATTTTCCCTTAAGCCAACAAGACCGCAAAAAGTTGCTTTCTGCAATAAAAAAGATCCCCAATTTTAATCGGCAGGCAATGAACAACCTTACGGGTAATGCAAAAGATCTTTGGATTGCTGGAATAAGAGATATTGAAAATCAAATTCTAATTTTAGAGAGGATCTTACTCAAACCCAAAGTAGCTCAAGACAACAAACTTGTAACACAAATTGAAAAGGCTAAAAGTTCGACAAATGAATTTGTTAACTGGCTGAAGCAGCAAGCCTTAAAAAAAACAGGGCCCTCAGGTATTGGAAAAGAGCATTACACTTGGTATCAACAAAATGTACATTTAGTCCCCTTAAGCTGGGAAGACGAGGTTCTTTTATTAAAAAGAGAATTAGCTAGAGCGTGGTCCTCCTTAAAATTGGAAGAACACAGAAACAGAGCTCTTCCCGAGTTAATTCCCGCAGACTCACCAGAATCGTACACCCTCCTAGCAGAGAAAGCAGCCAAGGAATTATTGACTTTTTTGGATCAAAACGAAATTGTTACGGTAAAAGAGTATTTTTCTAAAGCTTTAGAACCTCATCTAGGGAGTTTCATTCCCGCTGAGAAAAGAAATTTTTTCTGGATTACAGCACATTTAGATCCAAAACCCCTTTTCTCTCATTTCTACCATTGGTTTGAACTGGAACGAATGCTAGTAAGCCCACATAAAAATCCGATTCGAGAAAAAGCGCTATTATATAATATTTTTGACTCTAGAAATGAGGGTTTAGCCACAGCGGTAGAAGAAATGTTTATGCATGCAGGTCTTTATGACCAAAATCCAAGGGCCAGAGAAATTGTATACATACTGATTGCTCAAAGAGCGGCACGAGGCTTGGGGTTCCTATATGCTCATGCAAATCTTATACCTATGGAGGATGCAGGAAAAATCCACTCTGAATATACCCCCAGAGGATGGATGAAAACTGAAAAAGAACTATTGCTTTTTGAGCAACAGCTCTATCTCAGACAACCAGGATATGGAACCAGTTATATCACAGGAAAATATCTTATAGAAGAAATGATGATGGAAGTTGCAAAGGATCAAGAAAAGGAATTTTCATTAAAGTCTTTTTTTGATACTTTAAACAGCATAGGAAATATTCCTGTCTCACTTGGAAGATGGGAAATGACTCAAGATCCTTCTCAACTCCATGCTATTACAACGGCTTTTACACCCTTAGATTAGAAACCAAAGCTTTGGAAAAGGACTAAAGGAAAACGATTCATGCAAATTTGATATCTAACACAACCTCTTAAATTTTAGAAAATGAGACAAATGCAAAAAGTGATTCTTCTTTTACTGTTGATAAGCAGTTGTAAACAAGAAACCTCAACCAGTAAAACTCCCACAGCAACCACCCTTTCAACAATTTTTGAGGAGTACTATCAATTTAAAGACCGGATTAATCCTATTGAAGCAACAAAGGGAGGGAACTTTGAATACAATGATTATATAGCAAATTATATTTCAGATACGTATCAAAAAGAGTTAGTAGAGGAATACACAAGCTTTTTAAATCGTTTGAATGAATTAGATGAATCTAAATTATCTAAGCCAGATCAGTTAAGCATGAACGTGATGAAATGGGATTGTGAAATGAAATTGAAGGGCTTACAAAGTCCTATTGTGGTGGTCACTTCACCCATGTACAATTTACCCAGCTTTGAGTTAATGCCCTTAACACAAATACAGTCATTGCATTTATATGTTGCTCAATTAGGAGCAGGAGGAAGTGTACATCCATTCAATACCGTAAAAGATTATGAGGATTGGTTAAAAAGGATAGACGATTACATGGTTTTTCTTGACACCTCTATTTCCATGATGAAAGAGGGTATGACTAAAAATATTGTGCTCCCCTCAGTTCTTACACAAAAAACCATTGATCAACTAGAGGAATTCATTTCTAAACCGATTTCTGACCACCTTTTTTACAGACCAATACAATCCATGCCTGAGGGAATTGACTCTAAACAACGAAATCGTTTGGCACAAGAATACGCCAAGATGATTACGAATAAGCTGAGACCCAAATACGCTAAACTCAAACGTTTTTTAGTAGAGGAGTATTTGCCCGCTTGCAGAGCAACCGCAGGATTTGAAGCCTTACCAAAAGGAAAAGAGACCTATGATTACCTTATAAAATTGCATACCACTACAAACTTAACCGCTGATCAAATCCACGAACTAGGAAAAGAAGAAGTAAAACGAATCTTAGTCGAAATGGAAGCAGCAAAAAACAAAATAGGGTTTAAAGGTAATATTAAAGCATTTTTTGAATTCATCCGAAAAAGTCCCGAACAGATGCCCTTTAAAGAACCTCAAGAGGTAATAGATAATTTTATCCGCATAAAAGAAAAAATTAATGAAAAATTTGATCAAGTATTTGAACTACAACCTAAAGCAAGCTTTGTAGTGAGAAGAACAGAGGCTTTTAGAGAAGCTTCGGCAAGTGCAGAATACGTTCCAGGAACAAAGGACGCCTCAAGGCCAGGAATTTTTTACGTTCCTATTCCCGATATAGCGAAATACAATAAATTTTCTGATGAAGCATTATTTCTTCACGAAGCAATCCCGGGCCATCATTATCAACTTTCTTTACAACAGGAAAACAAAGAATTACCCAAGTTTTTACATCCTGAAAGTATGGGAGTGTTTGTAGAAGGATGGGCACTCTATGCCGAGTCTTTAGGAAAAGAATTAGGCCTTTATGAAGACCCAATTCAATATTTTGGAATGTTGAGTATGGAAATGCACAGAGCCATTCGCCTGGTAGTGGATACGGGAATGCATAGTAAGGGATGGACCCGCGAACAAGCCATTCAGTATTCTTTAGATAATGAGGCGGCGTCAAAAGAATCCATTATTGCGGAAATTGAACGGTATATGGCTACTCCAGGGCAGGCATTGTCCTATAAAATGGGACAAATTAAAATAAGAGAGCTAAGAACGGAAGCAGAAATGAAACTTGGAAAGAATTTCGATGTGAGAGAATTTCATAATCAAGTTCTGAATTCAGGAAGCCTCCCCTTGGTTTTGTTAGAACAAAAAATTGAAAACTGGATAGAAACACAACGATAGCAACAAACTAATGAAACCCTTACAAACTAACTTCAAAATTAATTCATGATTACACCTTTAAGAGCGCACACCGGGATCCAATTTTGTATATTGATTTTAGTTACATTCTTTTTCTTTGGCTGTAAGCAGGAGAACCATAAAAAAGACCCAAATGTGATTTATATTTTAGCGGACGACCTTGGTTATGGAGACTTATCAAGTTATAATTCCGAATCAAAAATTAACACACCCTATTTAAACAAACTGGCTGATGAGGGGATGCGATTTACAGACATGCATTCTACTTCATCGGTTTGTACACCTACGCGTTATAGTATTCTTACAGGAGAATACGCTTGGCGAACACCATTAAAAAAGGGAGTGTTATGGAGTTACGGACCCTTAATGATTGGAGAGAATCAAGAAACGCTCCCAAAACTTTTTAAAAGAATGGGCTATCAAACAGCAGTAATTGGGAAATGGCATTTGGGGTTAGATTGGGTACTTAAAACCCCCTATGATAGCAGTCAAGTCAATAAAAATAAATTTGGGCTAATCATTGATTACAATGAGAAAGTGATTGATTTTTCAAAACCTCCAAAAAGAGGACCTCACAACATTGGGTTTGATTACAGCTATATCATTCCAGCGTCACTTGATATTCCACCTTATGTATATATAGAAAATGAAAAGTTTACTCAAGTAGTTAGCGATTATACCCCAGGGAGTAATTTAGAGGCTGATTATGACGGTGCTTTTTGGCGTCCTGGTCCTATGGCAAAGGGCTTTGATTTTTATGAAGTCCTACCTTCTTTTATTCGTAAAGCAAAAACGTTTATAAACAAAGCAAAAGACGACCGGACTCCATTCTTCTTATATCTACCGTTGGCAGCCCCACATACGCCTTGGGTTCCGAAAAAACAATCAAAAGATATTTCGGAAGCTGGGATGTATGGTGACTTTGTCAGTATGGTTGACAATCAAGTAGGTGCATTGATTTCTTATATTGATGAGTTGGGCTTAAAAGAAGAAACCCTAATTGTCTTTGCTAGTGATAATGGCCCCTACTGGAAAGAAAAGTATATCAAAGCATATGGACACAAAGCTGCTGGAAACTTAAAAGGAATGAAGGGAGACATTTACGATGGAGGACACCGCATTCCTTTTATTGTACGATGGCCTGGAAAAATTAAAGCAGGAAGTATAAGTGATAATCCCAATACCCTGGCAAATTTTTATGCTACCATGGCAGAGTATTTTGGAACTTCCTCAAAAGCCATCGACAGCTATAGTATCTTTAAAGAGCTGGTTGAGCTTGATCACATTCCTAAAATCAATGCTATTGTTCATCATTCTTCGAATGGTCATTTTGCACTTAGAAAAGGAAAGTGGAAATTAATTGAAAAACTTGGGTCAGGAGGTTTTTCTCGCCCTTCATCTGTTAAAACAGTAGCGGGAACATCACAAGAGCGCTTATTCAATTTAGAAAATGATCTTACAGAAGCAGTTGATCTCTCTAATGAAGCACCTCAAAAACTAGTGGAGCTTATACGAACATTGGATTCTATAAAAAGATTAAAGTAGGGCCGCCAACTTTCAGATTAACGGTTTACTAAAACAGGAATATGGACATTAAAAGAAGCTCCTTTATTTGTTGGATTGATATCAATTAGGGAACATGCAGCAAAAAACACCAAAGGGTTTCCAATTGGATCAACCAACATAAAAGGTCGTTCAAGTCTGTTAACGGAAACTTCTTCCCCAGATTTTAAGAGCAAGCTTTTTTTCATAAATAGTGAGTTTTTCGGCTTGGTCCAATGGATTCCATCTTTGGAATTTAGGATAGCAAGACCAGGATCAGCTTCTGTTATCTTCCCAGAAAAGTCTTTTATTATGGCATAAAATAGTTTTCGTTTTGAGTGATACCATACAAAGGGATCTTCTGCCGAAGCCAATCTACCATCTTTTAGTGGTACATCAAAGACAAAAGTATCTCTTGGCTGAAAGGGTCCCGTTGGGGTATCGGAAATAGCAACACCATGAACGCCTCTCCAATTTGGATCGTAAAGATTTCCCTTAAAAAACAAAAGGTACTTGTTGTCACTTGGGCGGTAGACTACAGCAGGATTGGTAACAATTATATTATCGGGTAAGGGGAGCATGCCTTGCGGAGAAGGGTGTACAACATGATTCTTCTTTACTCGAGTTCTGGGTGAGAGTATTGGAGCGGAGGGTCTGATAAAATTACCTGCCAATAAGTCTTCAAAAGAATTAAAAGAGAGGACCCCAATTTGTTGAAACTGTTGCACCCGATTTCGTTTAGTGATCTCACCAAGGCTTTCATATTTTGGAAGTGTTTTAGGATCTACCGATCCAACATAATACAAATAAAAGGTATCATTGAAGCGTTTGATATGTGGGTTGGTAACCATTTGAGCATCCCATGCAGTAGGATTTCCCTCTTTTGCAGCCCCTTGAAGAATGATTTTTTTAAATTTAAAATCCCTGTCGGGATAGTCGGATACAGCATAAGCAATTTTTGATCCTAAAACCCAATTCTCGGTAAATTCAGGTAAACTATCTCCAGCGTCAAATGTATTGTACAACATGTGATAGCGTCCGTCTTTTCCCTTAATCACATTAGCTCCCCAAACAAATCGGTTGGGGTCATTTAATACGGAGGGACCCGTGAGAAGTTCTCCATGTATTTTTGCATCAATGGGGAGTGCTGTAATTTCAAATGGGTCATTAACTTTTTGGGTACAAGCAGATAATTGTATTATTAAGATTACAAGAAAACTCCTTTTCAGAGTTGCTCTTCGCTTTAGCATAAATCAATTTAATTTTGTTCGATGGCTCCAGTCTTTGTTCCAAATAAGTCAATAGTCCCGTCGAGGCTTAAAGCGATAACGGTGTAGTATGGATCCAAGGTTTCTTTAGGAATTTCTATATAAGTGATCCCAGGATATTTGTTCCAGTAAACTTTGCAGATGGTTTCTTGTTCAAGCATGCTTCCTTGTCCTAGGACATAGGCTACATTAATTTTATTGTTGATTCCTTTTAAGACGATTTTTCCATCTTTAGGGATATCCCGTACATAAAGAAAAAGCGTTTTTTTGTCTTTGGAGAGTGCACTGGGACCATAAAAATGATCGTATGGAATCCCCTGTCGCGTTCCGTAAATTGCTGCGCTGTGTTTTTGTGTCCATTTTCCTAATTCTTTTAAAAGATGTTGTTGTTCTTTTGGTATGGTCCCGTCTGCCTTTGGTCCTATATCTAACAATAAATTTCCTCCTTTACTTATACAATCAACCAAAAGGTCAATAATTTGAAGAGGAGTTTTGTAGTTGTCATCATTTTTTTGAAAGCCCCAAGAGTCATTCATAGTGACACAAAGCTCCCAATATTTTGCTTCAGGACGTTTTACAGGAATTCCAATTTCAGGGGTTTCATAGTCTCCATTTCCGTTGAGTCTTGAGTTAAAGATGACCTGAGGACTGTTTTCTGTCAAACGCGTTTTTATTTGATCCACCTCCCATTCTTGGGCAGTATGTTCCCAATCTCCATCAAACCACCAAAGATCAGGAGCATAGTTCTTTTTTAATTCTTCCAATTGTCCATTCATATATTTAAGGTATTTCCCCCATCTTTTAGGCGCTTCCTTGATTTGATAACGCATTTTGATTTTGGTGTGGTGGGTATAATCTTCATAAGACCAATCTGGAAGTGAGAAATACAGTCCAAGTTTCAAATTTTTCTCTCGTACTTCTTCTACAAATGGAGTAAGCACGTCACGCTTTGCTTTAGAATTTTTAACGGCATTTAAGTCTCCGTATTTAGTATTCCAAAGTGCAAAACCT
>JALRDC010000154.1 GCA_023262245.1 Flavobacteriaceae bacterium | reverse complement strand
AATACGAGGTGAGCTTGCAAGCGGTTTACCAGCTTCTAAACCAAAACCATTCACAATATTTAATACACCAGGAGGAAGGAGGTGACCTACGAGTTCAACAACGACCAATAATGATACAGGCGTTTGTTCTGCTGGTTTAATCACTACACAATTACCAGCTGCAATTGCAGGAGCTAACTTCCAAGCCGCCATAAGAATAGGGAAGTTCCATGGAATAATTTGTCCGACAACACCTAGAGGCTCATGGAAGTGATAGGCCATTGTGTCGTGATCAATTTCACCAATGCTTCCTTCTTGAGCTCTAACGCAGCTAGCAAAATATCTGAAGTGATCAATCGCTAAAGGAATATCAGCGTATGTGGTTTCACGAAGTGGCTTACCGTTATCAATCGTTTCAGCGATCGCAATCGTTGAAAGATTTTTTTCCATAATGTCAGCAATTTGCATTAAGACATTGGCGCGTTCAGTAGGGCTTTTTTTAGCCCAGCCATCTTTGGCTGCATGCGCTGCATCTAATGCAAGATTTATGTCTTTCTCGTTTGATCGTGCAACCTCACAAAATACTTTACCTGTGACAGGTGAAATATTTTCAAAATATTTTCCATCTGCTGGAGGTACAAATTTACCGCCGATATAATTGTCGTATTTAGCCTTGAAAGGATGTTTCACTCCAAGATTATTTAATGTTTCTAAGCCCATAAACTACCCCTAAGTTTTAAATAAAAAAGTTAATAAAATATAAAATCAATATCTTTGAAAGTTATTAATTTGGATGCATTTCACTGATGTGATACAAATTAAACCAATAACTCCACCTTAATACTAGTATTAAGTTTAATCAAGTGAGAAATATCAAATCGTTTAATTTCATAAGATATAATCTCGTTTTCTTCGGAAGGGTGGATGAGCGGTTTAAGTCGCACGCCTGGAAAGCGTGTTTAGGTGAATAACCTAACGCGGGTTCGAATCCCGCCCCTTCCGCCATTTTTCCTTTCCTTATGATTTGGCCAACATATCCATGAATTTAGGTACTTCGGTATGAAGAAATTGATCATGATCCAAACAAAGCTCTAAAATTTCTTTTTGCTTGTTTTGATCAAAGATCCGCGCCAAATTTATCTTAAACTTTTTAATTAATTCAGGAATACCTTCTATACGTCTTTTACGATGCCCAATGGGATATTCAACTGCAACTTCTTCTGACGTTGAACCATCTTTATAAAAAATTTGAATAGCATTTGCTATAGAGCGTTTTTCAGGATCTAAATAATCCTTTGTGTATTGCGGCTCTTCGATACAAATCATTTTGTTTCGAATAGCGTCAATACGTGGATCTTTAGCTTTATCATCCTCATAATCTTGCGCAGTCAGTTGTCCTTGGAGTAATCCAATAGCTGCCATGTATTGAATACAATGATCTCGATCTGCTGGATTATCAAGAGGACCTTGTTTATCGATAATGCGAATAGCAGATTCGTGAGTGCGTATAACGATTTTATCTATTGCATTAATTTTTTCTAGAGTATCTAATTTTGTTGATTCTTTTTGGTGGAGTTTAAATGCACATTCAACCGCTGTCTGCGCGTGAAATTCTGCGGGGAATGAAATCTTAAAAAGAACATGTTCCATGACGTAAGTTCCATAAGGCCGTTGAAACTTAAAAGCATTGCCTTTAAATAAAACATCATAAAAGCCCCATGTTTTAGCGGTGAGTGCAGACGGATATCCCATTTCACCTTGCAAGGTCATCCAAGCAAGACGCACTGCTCGAGATGTTGCATCTCCGGCGGCCCATGATTTTCTTGACCCTGTATTAGGACTATGACGATAAGTTCTTAGACTCTGACCATCAATAAATGCATTTGAAAGTGCATTGATAATATCGTTTTTATTGCCACCTAAAAGTTTTGTAACTACAGCAGTTGATGCAACTTTTACTAAGATTACGTGATCTAAACCTACACGATTAAAGCTATTTTCTAATGCCAAAACACCTTGAATTTCATGTGCTTTAATCATGGCAGTGAGTACATCAATGATCCGGAGTGATTTTTTACCTTCACTAATATTTTTTCTTGATATGTAATCAGCTGCTGCGAGAATACCTCCTAGGTTATCAGATGGATGACCCCATTCAGCTGCAAGCCATGTATCATTAAAATCAAGCCAGCGTATCATTGCACCAATATTAAATGCAGCCAATATTGGATCAAGTTGATAATTTGTACCCGGAATTTTAACCCCATCAGGGACAGAGGTTCCTTTGATAATAGGACCAAGTAATTTTGTGCAAGCGGGGTATTGAAGGGCTTCAAAACCACAACCTAACGTATCCATTAAACAATATCTTGCTGTTTCAATAGCTTCTTTTGAAGAAATATCAAATTCATCCACATAGGTTGCAATATCAACAATAACTTGATCAGGAAGAGGGCGATTATTTGAAATATGAACTGACATATTTATCTTTCATTAATAGGTTTAAATTGTCGGTTTTCAGGACCTGTATATTCAGCGTTTGGACGAATAATTCTATTATCAATACGTTGTTCTATGACATGTGCAATCCAACCTGTTGTTCTCGAAATCACAAAAATTGGCGTGAACATTTCTGTGGGAATCCCCATTAAGTGATAACTTGATGCGCTATACCAATCTAGATTAGGAAACATTTTTTTCTCTCGCCACATCACTGCTTCCAATCGTGATGAAATATCGAAGAGTTTCATATCTCCTGCATCTTCAGATAAGGCTTTGCTTACTAACTTAATAGAGTCGTTTCGAGGATCGGCAATTGTGTACACTGGGTGACCAAATCCAATAATTATTTCTTTGTTGGCGATGCGCTTCATAATGTCTAATTCAGCATCATCTGCATTTTTGTAACGGCTAATAATTTCCATTGCGGCCTCATTAGCGCCGCCATGTTTAGGACCTCTTAATGCTCCTATTGCTCCTGTAATGCAAGAATAAGTATCAGACAATGTTCCAGCGATAACTCTAGCTGTAAATGTCGATGCATTAAATTCATGCTCGGCATAAAGAACTAGCGAACAATTCATTGCTTGGATTTGAAGAGGAGTGGGGGGCTTACCATGAAGTAATTCAAGAAAGTGACCTGCGATCGAATCTTGGTTGGTTTCTAGTGATATACGTTTACCGGAATGTGTAAAGTGATACCAATAAATCAAAATGCCGGGAAAACATGAAATAAGTCGATCACCTATTAATTGTGTTCCCTTAATATTTCGATCTAAATTTTCCTGTTCAAGTGTGCCTAATGCAGAACAGGCTGTTCGCATCACATCCATTGGGTGAGCAGTCTTGGGAATTTTTTCTAGAATATCTTTTAGGGCATTTGGAATATCACGAAGTTTCTTTAAAGTATTTTTATAAGTATTAAGTGCTACTTGCGAAGGTAATTCACCATAAATTAATAAGTAAGCTACTTCTTCAAAAGTTGCGAATTTAGCCAAATCAAGAATATCGTAACCTCGGTAATGAAGATCGTTGCCTGTATGTCCTACTGTACAAATAGCTGTTGCACCTGCGGCAACTCCAGCAAGAGCTACGCCTTTTTTCTTTTTAGGTTCAGCAGAGATAGGGTTCATGATCAGCTCCTTTGATTAAAACTTTGTAAAAAGATCATCCAGTTTTTTTTCAAAAGCATGGTAGCCAAGATGGTCATATAGCTCTGCACGTGTTTGCATTAATGAAAGTACATTTTGTTGTGTGCCTTCTTTTTTAACGGTTTCGTATACATTTAACGCGGCTTTATTCATTGCTCTGAATGCAGAGAGCGGATAAAGAATCATATCGACGGACTGTGCTTTTAATTCATCGCGAGTAAACATAGGAGTTTGCCCAAATTCTGTGATATTCGCTAAGAGAGGCACATTCACCTCTTTCGAAAAACGTTGGTACATAGTGATATCTGTCATAGCTTCTGGAAAAATCATATCAGCACCAGCCTCGATATAAGCTTTTGCTCGATCAATTGAAGCCTCAAGCCCTTCACTTGCAAGTGCATCTGTTCTCGCCATGATTACAAATGCATCATCAGTTTTAGCGTCTACTGCAGCTTTGATACGATCAACCATTTCTTCTTTTGAAACAATCGCTTTATTGGGACGATGGCCACATCGTTTAGCTTGAACTTGATCTTCAATGTGAACAGCAGCAGCCCCTGCTTTAATCATTGATTTGATAGTACGGGCGATATTAAAGGCGCCTCCAAAACCTGTATCGATATCAACAAGAAGAGGGGTGTCGGTAATATTAGTTATGCGATTAACATCAATGAGCACATCATCAAGAGTACTAATGCCTAAATCAGGCAATCCTAAAGAACCAGCTGCAACACCTCCACCAGATAAATAGATTGCTTTAAATCCTGCATGAGATGCCAATAAGGCATGGTAGGCATTAATTGTTCCCACTATTTGCAAAGGTTTTTCTTCAGCTAATGCTTTTCTAAATTTTTTGCCGGCACTCATTTGAATTTTTACCTTAATTAAAAAATGCTTTTAATGCATCCTCAGGGATTGCAACATTAGATACTTTTGCTTTTTGCAATATGGTCCAAAAATATCGATATGTAGCTCGATCATGTAACTCCCCTTTGTATTGAATAGGACCCCAATTAACTTTTTGAGCCTCAATTAAAATCGCAGCCGCATCAAGTACTTCATCAAAATTAGGCTTCATCGCATTAACAATCGCTTCAATTTGTGTTGGATAAATACTCCACATTCTTAAAAATCCAAATTCATTTTTTGCCTTATAAGCATCCGCATAAGTAACATCTGCGTTTTTCAAATCTAGGGTCACGTTATGTGCAGGAACAATACCGTGAGCAAGTGCAGCCGCAACAACTTGGCTTTTAGCGCGAATTAAAAGATGGTGTTCAAATTGTTTTGGGCTTCGCATTGCGGAAGCAGGAATAGCTCCTTGATGAGCGCTTACAAAGTCCATTAACCCAAAATCTAAAACTTGAATCCACGGTAACTTTGCAATCTCATAAACTTCCTCTAATGCACCATGTGTTTCAATTAATACATGAATAGGAATCTCACGATTTATTTGATGTAATTGAGCAATTTGCTGAATATAGCCGATCATCTCTTTTACTTGTTTGGCATTTGTCGATTTTGGAATCGTTATGTAGCTTAGTTTGCTGCCGACTCCTTGAACTAAAATATCTACATCTCTCTTCCAAGCAACGTGTGTATAATCGTGAATACGTGCGCCAGCCATGTTGTATTTGTTCGCTTCACTATTAAGAACTCTTACAATCATTTTCGCATGCTCTTCCTCTTGACCTGCAGCAGCGCCATCTTCGCAATCACATGTAATATCGAAAATTTGACCTACAGTTTCTTGAAGTTGAAGTGCTTTAAGAATTAATTTTTCGCTCCCTGCAAAATGTTCGCAAGCCGGAATAATAGGAATTAATTTTTCTCCGCTGAATAAAGCATCGCTTGGATGTGTCATCATACTTATCCTTTTTTTCTGGGCATTAAAATGGTGTAATCTAAATCAAGCACAATATGTTCTTGATAATTTTGTTTTTCAATTGGCATAATTTTTTTAAATTCACTGAGTTCCATATTTTTGTAGCCAATTAAACGTAAACGTAATGCACCAACATCACTTCGATGCGGTATTTCCCATTTATCTAAAATTTCTGTCGCAGCATAAAGTGTATCGTTACCAAATGTTGGATTGCTATGAGTACCTCCATTAATAGCCAATATAGCAATTGAATTTTCAAGACCGTCATAACTTAAATTTTTACATATTGAAATCACATGACCGCCGTAAACAAGACGTTGACCCATCGATGTTTTTTTCATCAGAAAGTCGTCAAAATGGAGTCGTGCGTTATTTTGATATAGTTTTGTGGCAAGAGTATGGTCGGTATTGCTAATTGTCATTCCTGAAGGATGAAAAATTACCTCACCTTTTTTATAGTGTTCCCAAAGATTTTCACTTTTTGTCCAGCGAGTATTAAAAGCATTTCCATTGAAAAAAGATGGAATAGGAAGCTTATCTAAAGAGACTAATTCAGGTAGCTCAGGTATAACATTTTTTTGAAGAGTGATATTCATGTCTTTTTTATGAACCATCACCCATCTTATCCAGCTCAAAATCTCTTCATTTTTTTGATTAAAGGCAGTTGAATGAACATAGACAATGCCAGATTTTTTATTCGAGTTTTCTTTTAATCCAATAATGATACTTTTTGTATAAACAGTATCATTAGCATAGATTGGATTGATAAAACGTACATTCGCATATCCTAAATTGGCTACAGCATTTACAGAAATTTCAGGTACTGTTTTACCAAAAGCAATATGAAAAACTAATAAATCATCGATAGGGCGGTTTATATAACCTAATGATTCTGCAACAGTTGAAGCTGATGCAATGGGATGACGGTTACCTGTTAATGCTATATAAAGAGAACTATCTCCATCAGTGATTGTTCGAGGCGTTGCATGAATAATTTCTTGTCCAATCGAGAAATCTTCAAAAAAATTACCTTCATTAATTTTTTGAGTAGTGTTATTCATGTTTTGCTTCAAGCTCCAATATCATTTCATGCAATTTAAGAAGTCGTTCTGCTGCTCTCACGTGATGATGTTCGACTAATCTATCATTAACAACCACAGTTCCTTTTCCAGATTCATTTGCAGCTTTTAAGCTTTTAATTATTTCAATAGCATATTCAACCTCAGTAGCTTTCGGTGTGTATGCATCATTACAGTATGCGATTTGAACTGGATGAACCAAAGATTTTCCATCAAAACCCATGTCTCTGCCTAATCGACAAGCATATTCAAAAGCATGCATATTTTTAAAATCACTAGCAATTCCATCAACGACAGCTTTACCATATGCACGCGCTGCTAAGATCACGAGCGATAGAGAAGTAAGCACTGCTGAGCGCTCTGGCGTCACTCTAGCATGAAGCTGCGAAATTAAGTCAGAAGTTGCCATTACAATGCAAGCAATACGATCTGAAGCACTTGCAATTTCCTTTGCATTTAAAACTCCAATTGGACTTTCAATCATCACCATGATTGGCAGATGACTTCCCCCTGCTTGATCAAGCTCTTTCAAAGCATGATCAACATGTTCTTTGGATTCAATATTTGGAAAAAGAATAGCATCAGATTTTGAGTTTGCTATCGCTTTAATGTCGTCGGATCCCCAAGGCGAGTTAAGGTCATTTACGCGCACCACAACTTCTCTCGAACCATACCCACCTTGATTAACAAACTCAACTACATTACTGCGAGATTCTTCCTTACACTCTACAAGAATAGGATCGCCTAAATCCAGAATGACTGAATCCGCATGGAGAGTTTTTGCTCGTTCGAGATAATGTCTATTACATCCTGGAACGTACAACATTGATCTTCTTGGACGGAAATGTGGATCCATCGAGAGCCCTTTGCTTTAGAAGGTAATTTACTAAATTGGATTATATAAAGCTTATTTTATAATTGTCAACATATCTTATGTCTTATATAAGATATAAAATAATAGACATTATAAAATGGCTATGATATAAATTTCGTAATTAGTGATAAGCAAGGTTTAATGAATGATAAATAATTTTGACGCATCTCCTAACTACAAGCCCTTATATGAGCAGATTAAGGTCTTAATCACGCAAAGTCTTATCCAAGGGGAATGGAGACCTGGTGATGCTATTCCAAGTGAATTTGATCTTGCTTCACGTTTTAAAGTGAGTCAGGGAACTGTTCGTAAAGCAATTGACGCCTTAGCAAATGAAAGAATTTTAATAAGGAAGCAAGGCAAGGGCACTTTTGTTGCTACGCATGAAGAAGAAAAGATTCAGCTCCGATTTTTACGACTTACCGCTGAAGATGGCAGCAAAGAACATCTCAAAAATACCTTATTATCATTCACTAGAGCTAAAGCAGATAAAGAAATATCTAATTGTTTAGATTTAAAGGTTGGAACCGCAATATATGAAATCAAACGATTATTAACATTTTCAAATCGTCCTTTAATTTATGACCATATTGTAGTACCAGCATCCCCTTTTAAGGGACTAAATGGACAGAAAATTATTGAAAAGCAAGGTTCTTTATATAGTCTTTATGAAACTCAATACGGCATTCGAATGATTCGCGCTGAAGAGCGTCTTAAAGCAGTGAGTGCAGACGCTAAGATTGCAAGAGCCCTAAATATTAAAGATAAGGAGCCTTTGTTAAGTATTGAGCGCGTCTCATTCACATATGGTGATAAACCTATGGAATGGCGGTTAGGTTTATGCATTACAGACAATCATCACTATCGCAATGAGCTTGAATAGAGGAGAACTTTATGGATCTAAGAAAAGCTGCGTTAGATTACCATTCACTTCCTAAGCCCGGAAAGTTAAGTGTTGATTCATCAAAACCTTGTTTAACGCAACATGATTTATCTCTGGCTTATACACCTGGAGTTGCTGAGCCTGTAAAGGAAATTAATAAAAATCCCTCTACCGCATATCAATATACCAATAAAGGAAATCTTATTGCGGTAATTACAAATGGAACAGCAGTTTTAGGGTTAGGCAATATGGGAGCTTTAGCAAGTAAACCCGTTATGGAGGGCAAAGCCGTTTTATTTAAACGCTTTGCAGGTATTGATGTTTTTGATATTGAGGTAGATGCAAAAGACCCCGACAAATTCATTGAAGCGGTAAAGGCCATCGCTCCCACTTTTGGCGGGATCAATTTGGAAGATATTAAGTCTCCTGAAGCATTTGAAATAGAGCGAAGATTAAAAGAAGAATTAGATATTCCTGTAATGCATGATGATCAGCATGGAACAGCAATCATTTCTGCTGCAGCTTTACTCAATGCATTGGAGTTGGCTGATAAAAAAATTGAATCCGTTAAAATTGTTGTCTCCGGTGCTGGTGCCGCAGCAATTTCTTGTACAAAATTATATCTCGCATTTGGAGCTAAGCAATCCAACATCATCATGCTAGATAGTAAGGGAGTCATTCAACAAAGCCGAGAAAATCTAAGCCCAGAAAAAGCACAATTTGCCACCACAAGAAACCTGTCTACCTTAGAGGAAGCATTAGTAGATGCCGATGTTTTTATAGGTCTTTCGCAACCCAATATTGTAACCACTTCAATGTTACAAACAATGGCACCCCAACCCATTGTATTTGCCATGGCCAATCCAGATCCTGAAATCGGTTATGAAGAGGCTTGCAAAGCAAGAAAAGACATTATCATGGCTACAGGACGTTCTGATCATCCAAATCAAGTGAATAATGTTTTAGGCTTTCCATTCATCTTTAGGGGAGCACTAGATGTAAGAGCTACTGCAATTAATGAGGCAATGAAAAAAGCTGCCGTCATCGCACTGGCCGATCTAGCAAAGGAATCTGTGCCTGAACAGGTAAATGTTGTATATGACGAAACGCGTTTGAGTTTTGGCAAAAATTATATCATCCCCAAACCTTTTGATCCTCGTTTAATTACTACTGTTCCTCCTGCTGTAGCAAAGGCAGCTATGGAATCAGGGGTGGCAAAAGAACCTATAGAGGACTGGGATCGTTATCGAGAAACATTAGAAAAAAGATTAGGAAATACTCAAAAAATGGTGCGTTTGCTTCACGATAGAGCAAAAATAGCCCCTAAGCGAGTAGTTTTTGCTGAAGCAGACCATTTAGATGTACTCAAAGCAGCACAAATAGTATATGAGGAAGGCATAGCACACCCGATACTTTTGGGTAATAAAATAATGATTGAAGAGCTCCGAAATGTTATAGAATTTAATGCCCCTCTGGAAATAATTGATCCAAAAGAACCAGAGCAAGCGGAAACACGCGAGCGTTATGCTGCTTTATTTTGGGATTCCCAAAATAGAAAGGGATACACGCTCTATGATGCAAAACGTTTGATGCGCGAGCGAAATTATTTTGCTTCTATGATGATTAAAAATGGAGATGCAGATGCTATGATATCTGGATATTCAAGAAATTATCGCTCTGTAGTAAAACCCATTCTTGAAACCACCTCTAAAGCCAAAGGAGTTAGTAGAGTGGCAGCAACCAATCTGATGCTCACAAAGTCGGGTCCTTTGTTTTTATCTGACACAACCATCAATGTTGAACCATCTGCAAAAGAATTAGCAAAGATTGCTCAGATGAGTGGTCAGATGGCAAAAATGTTTGGGTTAGAACCTGTAATCGCAATGCTTTCTTTTTCAAATTTTGGATCTTCAAGATTTCCTCAAGCTCAAAAGGTAACAGAAGCAGTTTCCATACTTCATCGCAGTTTCCCTGACTTAACAGTGGATGGTCCCATTCAATCCGATTTTGCTTTAAATAAAGAATTACTTCAAAATGGATTTCCCTTTTCCAATTTGAGTAATAAAAAAGTAAATGTCTTAGTGTTTCCCAATTTAGATGCGGCAAACATTACCTATAAATTAATGAAAGAATTAAATGAAGCACTTTCTATAGGGCCAATTTTAATGGGCCTGAGCGAACCCATACACATTTTACAGTTGGGTGCCTCGGTCACTGAAATTGTAAATATGTCTGCCCTAGCGGTGGTTGACGCACAATCAAAAAATAAATAAAGACATGATCACCCAACTTACAGGTCGACTGGTTGAAAAAACCCCCACACAATTAGTTATTGACTGCAATGGCGTGGGTTATGCAGTACACATTTCTCTACATACGTATTCACAAATGGGAAATGATGAAAACATAAAAATTTATACCCACCTTCAAGTTCGGGAAGATGCTCAAACCTTATTTGGTTTTCACACCACTATAGAACGGTCTGTTTTTCTTCTTTTAATCTCTGTTTCAGGGATTGGAGCCAGTACCGCACGAACGATGTTATCCTCTCTAGAACCCCAACAAATACAAAGGGCGATCGTCTCAGAGGATCTCAATATGATCAAATCTGTCAAGGGAATCGGACTGAAAACAGCCCAACGGGTTTTAATAGAATTAAAAGATAAAATGATGAATCTCTTTGAAGGTGAAGAAATTCAGATTTTTGGGAACAATACAATCAAAGATGAAGCGTTATCAGCATTAGAGGTTCTTGGTTACTCAAGAAAACAGTCTGAACGCATTGTTGATCGCATTATTCAAAGCACTCCAGACTGTTCAGTAGAAGAACTGATCAAGGAAGCTCTGAATAAACTGTAAATACTTGATTGAAACAACTCGATATGTAGTTTTTAAATTGCCCCAAAGCTTCATCCTTACAATGATTTGGATGCTGTTATCTGGTGGGCTTGTTTTAGCACAAGAGGCAGCTGACATAGGAAGTATTGCTCCGCCTTCTTCTACTAGTGTGGAACGTCTTTATACCTATGATCCAGATTCAGATCGTTATATTTTGTCTGAAGAAATTGGCGGGTATCCCATCATTACCCCTTTGGTTCTAACTGTAAAAGAGTACGAAGCCCTTGTACTAAAAGAACAAATGCAAGGCTATTTTCAAGAGAAAGTCCAAGCTCTAAGTGGCTATGGAGCAAATGTTGAAGACGCTCAGAAAAACTTACTTCCAGAACTCTATGTAAACAACAAATTCTTCGAATCTATTTTTGGAAGCAATGCGATTGATATTTCCCCTCAAGGTTCTATAGGGATAGATCTTGGATATCGATATCAACGAAATGATAATCCCTTAGCTTCTGTAATCAATAGAAGATCTCCAGGTTTTGACTTTGACCAGAGGATCAGTTTAAGTTTGTTAGGAAAAATCGGAGAGCGACTTCAAATTACTGCAAACTATGACACAGAGTCTACTTTCGATTTTCAAAATTTAGTCAAAATTCAATTCAATCCTCCCAAGTTATCAGAAGTTTCTGACATCGTCCCAGGGAAATTAGGTGCAAATATTAACAGATTACAACAAAATGTAGAGAATTTACAAAATAAGGCTAATGAGATAAAAGAAACTGTAAATGAAGTTCGTAGTCAAGTTAATCAAGCAAAAAACACGCTGAATGAAGCCCGACAAAAAATCGATAACTTAAAAAACAACATCAACCAATTACCCAATAGCACAGAACAAGTGGGAAACAGAGTTGCGGACTATTTAAAAGGGAAAGTAACTGAAGATGCCATTTTACAAAATATTGATATCGGAAACATAAGCATGCCCATTAACAGTAATTTGATTCAAGGAGCGCAGAGTTTATTTGGAGTACGAGCAGATTTAAAATTTGGAAATACCACAATTTCAGGGGTGTTTTCAGAACAACGTTCTCAATCTCAAAACATCACCTCTCAAGGAGGGGGAAAATTACAAGAGTTTAGCTTATATGCTTTGGATTATGAAGAAGACCGGCATTATTTCCTCAGTCAGTACTTTAGAGATAACTACGACACCTTTTTAGCAAATTATCCCTATATCAATTCTCCTGTCCAAATTACACGAATTGAAGTATGGGTAACCAATAGAGGATATCAAACCCAAAACGTACGTAATGTGGTTGCTCTTCAAGATCTCGGAGAAACGAATCCGGAAAAAGCACGACTCGATGACAGCCTTCCGGGATTCTTCTCAACATCGAACCCATCTGATCCGCCTAGAAATGAAAACAATAAACTCGATCCAGAGGAAATTGGGTTTGGAGGAATTTTAAATGAAAAAATTCGAGACATCGCTACGGTCAACAATGGTTTTGACAATGTTAAAGCGAGTGAGGGATTTGATTATGCAGTACTTGAAAGTGCCCGAAAGCTTAGAGCTCAAGAATTCACCTACCATCCACAGTTAGGCTATATTTCCCTAAATCAACGCTTGAGTAATGATGAAATTCTTGGAGTAGCTTTTCAATACACCTATTTAGGAAAGGTCTATCAAGTAGGAGAATTTGCTAATGGCGATATTCCAGGAACCTCCATCATTCAACAAAACCCAGTCTCCGGTCAAGGACAGCAACCCCAGCAACAAGTCCAAACAAATAACTTAATCGTTAAGATGCTCAAAAGCAGTTTAACTGATGTTAGACAGCCCGTTTGGGATTTAATGATGAAAAACATCTATAATACAGGAGCTTTTCAATTAGCAGAAGAAGATTTTAGACTCAATATCTTATATACCGATCCCTCTCCTATAAATTATCTCACCCCTGTAGATGCATCCATTTGGCCAGAAGAACTTGATGATGAGGTGCTTCTTAACACGATGGATTTAGATCGTTTAAATGCTTATCAAGATTTGGTACCACAGGGAGATGGATTTTTCGACTATCTTCCGGGGATCACTATTGATCCGCGTTACGGACGGATTATTTTCCCTAAAGTAGAACCTTTTGGAGAATTTTTATTCAATCTTCTAGACGATCCTAAATCAGCAAAAGAAGATTATGAGCTTGACAATAGCTTTAATAAAAACCAACAGCGCTATGTTTTTAAAGAAATGTACGCTTTAACCAAAGCTGCAGCACTCGAGTTTACAGAAAAAAATAAATTCCAACTGAAAGGACGTTACAAAGCCGAAGGAGGCGATGGAATTAATATTGGAGCCTTTAATATTCCTCGAGGTTCGGTTCGCGTAACAGCGGGGGGAAGGGTATTACAAGAAGGACTGGATTATACAGTAAATTATGAAATAGGGAGGGTAAAAATACTAGACGAAGGACTTAAAGCATCCAACATTCCTATAGACATTTCTGTAGAAAACAATTCCTTTTTCAACCAACAAAACAAGCGTTTCTCTGGGATTAACATCAATCACAGGATAAACGATAAGTTTAATGTGGGAGGAACCCTAATTAACCTCAGTGAAAATCCATTGACACAAAAGGCAAATTATGGAACGGAACCTGTAAACAATACCATGATGGGTATAAATACTAATTTTTCTACCGAAGTACCCTTTTTGACTCGCATGGTGAATAAGTGGCCTACGATACAAACCAACATACCCTCACAAATCTCTTTCCGTGGAGAAGTTGCTAACTTGGCTGCAAACGACCCTCGAAATACCCAACTCAACGGGGAAACGAATGTGTATATAGATGATTTTGAAGGTGCTCAAACCAATATTGATGTTAAAGGCTTCAACGCCTGGAACCTTTCTAGTGTTCCAATAAACGATGTGCCTGGTGCGACTGCTGAAGGGATTGAAAGTGGCTATGGACGTTCAAAACTGGCTTGGTATTCCATTGATCAAGTATTTTATTCCAGACAACCTGAAGGAATTAACAATGACGACATTTCAAGCAATGAAACCCGAAGAATTTTTATCCGTGAACTCTTTCCTGAACAGGATCTGGTTACAGGAATGCCTAGTACTTTACCTACTTTAGATTTAGCTTATTACCCTAAAGAAAGAGGCCCCTACAACAACGCGCCTCAAAATCAATTTTTAGGAAATACCAAAGAGCATTGGGCGGGAATAACCAGAGCGTTAAACGCGACCAATTTTGAACAATCCAATGTAGAGTTTATTGAGTTTTGGTTGTTAGACACCTTTTCTGATAAAGAGACTGCCACTGATGAACTGGGGGAGTTGGTTTTTCATTTAGGGAATGTTTCCGAAGACATTCTAAGAGATGGGAGAAAACAATTTGAAAATGGATTACCCAATACTAATGAGACTACTCCTACTTACCAAACGCCTTGGGGAAGAGTTCCTGCGACACAATCTTTGGTTTACGCCTTTAATTCTGTTGAAGATGACCGACTGCTACAAGATGTTGGACTGGATGGTTTAAGCGATCAAGAGGAAGCATCCATTTTTACAAATGGACCTCCAAGTGACCCCGCGGGAGACAATTACGAATACTATTTACAAGCAGATGGAGGAATTTTAGAGCGATATAAAAATTATAATGGTTTTGAAAACAACACCCCAATTCAATTTAGTGATACGGATCGCGGGAACACTACAGAACCTGACACGGAAGACATCAACAGGGACCAAAGCATGAACACCATCGATAGTTATTTTGAATATAAAATTCCAATATTCAAGAGTATGAGAGTGGGAAACCACCCTTTCATAACCGATGTACGAGAGAATATACAAGTCAACGCTCCCAATGGAGATGAATTTACTACTCGTTGGATCCAATTTAAAATCCCGATCCAGAAAAGTTATTATGAAAACACTTCCTTCGATCCTTATTTTCAAGCCATTAACGAAATCAACGATTTGAGATCCATACGTTTTATGAGAATGCTTCTCAGTGGGTTTGAAGAAGAAGTAGTATTTCGTTTTGGAACCTTAGATTTAGTTCGGGGTGACTGGAGACGTTACAACAAATCCTTAAATGAGGAAGTTCTAGCTAACGAGAACACAACGGTTGATATCAGTACGGTAAACATATTAGAGAATGAAAATAGAATCCCAATCAATTACATCTTACCACCAGAAATTCAAAGAGAACAAATCAACAATAACAACACCATCATTCGTCAGAATGAACAATCGTTAGCTTTTCGAATTTGCGATTTAAAGCCTATGGATTCAAGAGGGATTTTTAAAGGTGTTGATTTGGACATGAGACAATACAGCAAGCTGCGTATGTTTTTACACGCGGAGTCCCTCCCCGGAAATGACCCTTTGCCAGGTGAAGGTTCAGAAGATGAATTTGACCGACGCATCGTCGCCTTTATTCGTTTAGGGACGGATTATCAAGACAACTTTTATCAAATTGAAATTCCTCTAAAACCCACAGCCTATACAGAAAATCAATCCAACAGACTCTCAGCAGATGAGGTTTGGATTCCCGATTCCAATTCTATTGAAATACCAATTGAATTACTTTCAAAACTAAAAGCAAAAGCACTACAACAACTCGGCATGGGAGAAACCTTATATTTTGATGAAGAATTGAACGCTATCCAAGAATTTACTCCTATAAGCAGTTTGCCTGGTCAAAAAAAGTACAAGTTAGCCATTCACGGAAATCCATCTTTGGGGTCAATTAAAACCTTGATGATCGGTCTTAAAAACCCTTCTGTAAACTTGGGAGAAGATCTTTGCGGGGAAGTTTGGTTTAATGAACTTCGAATTTCGGGTATAGACAGTCAGGGGGGATGGGCTGCCATCGGAGCTTTAGATGCCAATCTTGCGGATTTTGCTACTTTTTCGGCCAGCGGTCGCTATTCTAGTATCGGTTTCGGAAGTGTTGATCAAACCCCAAATCAAAGAACAAGGGAAGAATTATTACAATACGATTTGATTTCGAATGTTAACCTTGGCCAGTTGACCCCTTCAAAATGGGGCTTGCAAATTCCTTTGAGTTTTGCCAATGGAGAAACTTATATAAGTCCAGAATACGATCCCTTTTATCAGGATTTAAAATTAGAGGATCGTTTAAATACCGCAGAAAGAGTTTCTCAAAGGGATTCCATAAGAAATCAAGCGGTAGATTATACTCGAAGAAAGAGCGTAAGTCTTATAGGAATTAGAAAAAATAATACAGGACAAGGACAACCCCGATTTTACAGTCCTGAAAATTTTGATTTTTCTTATGCCTATAATGAGTTGGAACATCGCGATTATGAGATTGAAAAACAAGAAGAAATTAATTTATTACTGGGAGCTAATTATGGCTATGCTTTTACTTCCAAGCCCATTGAACCCTTTAAAAAAGCAACGTTTTTAAATAGAAAAAAATACTGGAGATGGTTACAACAACTCAATTTTAATCTACTCCCCAGTTCCTTAGAAGGATCAACGAACATTAATAGAATTCTAAACAATCAAAAATTTAGACAAGTTTATCTAGAGGGAACCGATGCTTCATTACAAAGGAGCCTACCCAATCTTCAACAGCGAAACTTTTTATTTGACTACAATTATGCACTTAGTTACAATCTAACCCGTTCTCTTCGATTCAATTTCAATGCAGCTACAAGCAGCATTATTCGCCAAAACAATGACTTTGATTCAACAACTCAAGACCCAACAACCGCTTCACAACGTATTTTGTGGGAAGGGTTGTTTAATGCAGGCGAGCCCAATACACATTTTCAAACCCTTTCATTAAACTACAAACTCCCTTTCCAATACCTTCCTTTTTTGAACTTTGTAGATGCGACTTACAACTATACTGGAAACTTCAATTGGCAAAGAGGTTCTGAAGCTTTAGCACAAGTCACCAGTGAAGATGGAACCCCCTTAGGTCTAGTTAATACAATACAAAACAACAATACGAAAACACTTACAGCAGCATTGTCATTTGCAAAATTATATTCGGTACTCGGATTAAAGTCTAATAAAAGCCGTTTTCAGTCTAGAGTAAATGCAGTTAAAACTCAAGATTCTACCTCAAAGAAAAATACAGCCTTCAAAAAGAGTTTAACCAAAATTGTGGATGTACTCACTGCTGTAAAACGTGTTCAAGCAAGTTATAATGAAAATAATGGAACAGTTCTTCCGGGCTATCTTCCTTCCGTAGGTTTTGCAGGAGGGTTACGCCCAACCCTAGGATATACTCTGGGAAGCCAGGCAGACATTCGTTATGAAGCCGCAAAACAAGGATGGCTTACAGGCTTTCCAAATTTCAATCAACTCTATACCCAGTTAAAGTCCAATAAATTTAAGGCAACCGCACAAGTGGTTCCTTTTAATGGATTGATTATTGATTTTAATGCAGAACGTGATTTTACAGAAAATCAGCTAGAAAATTTCAGGGTAGATAACCGAGAATATTTGCCTCAAAACACAAACATTTTAGGAAATTTTGGAATGTCAACGATCTTGTTAAAAACAGCCTTTAATCCTTCACAAGGATCGGAAAGTGCAAATTTTGAAAAATTTAGAGCAAATCGTAATATAATAGCCAGAAGACTTTCCAGTCAAAGTAATTTTTCTAGTCTGGGAGAGGATGATGAAGGCTTTCCATTTGGTTTCGGAAAAAATCAACAATCCGTCTTGTTGCATTCATTTGTGGCGGCTTATTCTGGAACCGATCCTAATAAAGTAGATCTTGACCCAATTAAAAAGACTCCTTTACCTAATTGGAATTTAAAATTTACCGGACTATCGGACATAAAAGCTTTGTCTAAAATCTTTAATCGTCTTTCTTTAAATCATGCCTACAGAGCAAGTTATACTTTAACAAATTTTCAAACCAACTTTGAATTTGACCCCACCCTTCCTGATCAAATAGATAAATCAGGAAATTTCATCCCTCAACGCTTGTATTCCAATGTCAATTTAGTAGAACAATTCAACCCACTAATTAAGCTGGATATGGAATTGAATAACTCATTGAAATTCTTAGCAGAACTAAGAAAAGAGCGAGCCATATCTTTGAGTTTAGATAACAACCTAATTACTGAATCAAGTGGAGATGAATATATAGCGGGATTGGGGTATCGTGTAAAAGATGTCCGATTCAGAACGAGCATAGGGGGAAGAAGGGTTATTTTAAGAGGAGACCTTAACATTCGAGCAGATGTTTCTTATCGTGATAATTTAACCGTGCTACGAAATTTAGAATATGATAATGACCAAGTTACTGCTGGACAACGTCTCGTCGCGATTAAAATCAATGCAGACTACGCCCTGACAAAAAACCTTACGGCCTTATTCTTTTACGATCACAATTTTTCAGAGTTTGCCATTTCTACTGCCTTCCCCCAAACAAGTATCCGATCCGGATTTACGATTCGTTATAACTTTGGAAATTAAAAGTCTTTTTTGCTAAAGGATTTCTTTTACATTTGTTTTTTTAAAAGACTAAAAGATGAATGTACCCGCAGATTTAAAATACACTAAAGATCACGAATGGATCAAAATGGATGGAGAAGTCGCCACCATTGGAATTACCGATTTCGCTCAAGGTGAACTTGGAGACATCGTATATGTAGAAATAGAAACATTGAATGACACCTTGGATGCGGAGGCGGTATTTGGATCCGTAGAAGCAGTGAAAACAGTTTCTGATTTATTCATGCCCGTTTCTGGAGAAATAATCGCTTTAAATGACACTCTAGAGGATGCCCCAGAAACAGTCAATGAGGATCCCTATGGAGCGGGTTGGATGGTTAAAGTTCAATGCAGTGATTTATCCCAACTAGATGATCTTTTAGATGCGGAAGCATATACTTCGTTGGTTACAGGCTGAGCGATTTTTTAAATCACTGGCGGGTCTGGCCACTCTAGTGGTAATTTATTTATCCCTAAGACCTCCTTCTGCCGATAGCCAAAGCTGGAATTTCTTTTTTATTAGGGGCGACTTAATTTTGCACTTTGTATGTTATTTTGGATTGAGTATCCTTTACTTTTTTGCTTTTTTTCATTCTAAAAGTCGCGTAAAGAAAGCACTGATAGTATCATTTTCAATAGGTTTTTTGTTGGAAATTTTACAGTTGATCCCTTTGTTTCATCGTTTTTTTGACTATCAAGATTTAGTGGCCAATCTTTTGGGGGTATTCGGCGGGATCTTCTCAATCCGTCTTTTATTTTTTGATTCTGTCAAAGAATAAGTTGTTTTATATATATTTTTTTTTAGTTTAGCTAACTAAACTTGTTTACGCATGCAGCCTAAGAAAAACGAAAAAGTAGATTTAAGTAAAAACAGTAGTCTTTACTTTGTCATCGGCTTAGCCGTTGTATTATTTGTCTCATGGCAGGCTATTGAGTGGAAAACCTATAAAAAAACCTATGGTTATGAAGCTTTAAATGTCGAGGATGAAGACGACGAAGAAATTCCAATTACTGAACAAATTAAAACGCCACCACCTCCACCACCTCCACCACCTCCAGCACCAGAAGTCATTGAGGTAGTTGAAGACGAAGAAGAAGTAGAGGAAACTGTAATTGAATCCACGGAGACAGACGAAGATGAAATTATTGAGGTTGAAGAAGTTGAAATTGAAGAGGACGACCTAGACGTTGATGTCCCTTTTGCAGTAATCGAAGACGTGCCCATCTTCCCCGGTTGTGAGCGTGTAAAGAAAGACAAGCGTAGAGATTGTTTTCAAGAACAAATGAACAAACACATCCGAAAGAATTTTCGTTATCCTGAAATTGCACAAGAAATGGGAATTCAAGGTAGAGTTTACGTGAATTTCATCATTGGGAAAAATGGAGAGATCACCAATATTCGAATGAGAGGACCCGATAAAAACTTAGAAAAGGAAGCAGAAAGAATTATTTCAAAGCTACCTACGATGACCCCGGGAAAACAAAGAGGGAGACCTGTACGTGTTCCCTTTAGTATCCCAATCACATTCAGGCTGCAGTAACCTAATAATATATTTGAAACCCGCTTTGATGAGCGGGTTTTTTTATTCATTCAAATTAAACAAGGGTATGATTTTTGAGGAATTTTAATAAAACCCCAAAATCATGGAAACAAAAAAAGCCCCCAAAGTTGATTTGAGCAAAAACAGTAGTTTATACTTTGTTATTGGTCTATGTCTCGTGTTATTCTTATCATGGCAAGCCATAGAATGGAAAACGTACAAAAAAACTTTTGATTACGAAGCGCTGGATGTGGATCAGGAGGAGGATGAAGAAATCCCTATTACAGAACAAATTAAAACACCACCACCTCCACCACCGCCTGCAGCTCAGGTTATCGAAGTTGTAGAAGATGAAGAAGAGGTAGAAGAAACTGTCATAGAATCAACAGAAACCGATGAAGATGAAATAGTTGAGGTAGAGGAAGTAGAAACCGAAGAGGAAGATTTAGATGTAGATGTGCCCTTTGCTGTTATTGAAGACGTACCGATTTTTCCAGGATGCGAGCAGGTATCTAAAGACGAACGAAGAAATTGTTTTCAAAGTCAAATAGATAAGCACATCCTTAGAAATTTTAGATATCCTGAAATCGCCCAAGAAATGGGCATTCAAGGACGTGTATTTGTTAATTTCATAATCGATAAAGATGGATCGATTACAAATATTAGAATGAGAGGTCCTGATAAAAATCTAGAAAAGGAAGCTGAAAGAATCATTTCAAAGCTTCCAAAAATGACCCCCGGAAAACAACGGGGTCGTCCCGTTCGGGTGCCTTTCAGTATTCCGATAACGTTCAGACTACAATAATGATAAAAGATTTTAATTCTAAAAATAGAAATTAATTGTGCAATGGTTTTTCTCGCTTATCTTTGTGCCCTGAATGATGCCGAGAGATGCAGCCTATTAAAACCATTGAAATTTCAAATACCCAGCAGTCATTGAACAATTTGTTTCAATTGACAAAGTTTAGGCTCTCTGTTTCTGTGGTGATTTCCTCAATAGCGGGGTATTTTTTAGCTGTAGATCAAGTCAATTATACCACACTTACTTTGCTGGTCATAGGGGGCTATGCTATGGTAGGTGCTTCAAATGTATTCAATCAAGTTTTCGAAAAAGACTTGGATAAACTAATGCCTCGCACACAATTGCGCCCACTCCCAGATGAAAGGATGCAACCGAACAAGGCCCTGTTTATAGGAGTGGTTCTTACATTAATAGGAGTTTTAACCCTTTATTCGATTAATTTAAAAACAGCTTTTTTCGCTAGTTTTTCCACCCTTATATATGCCTGCTTTTACACCCCTCTTAAACAAAAGACCCCTCTTTCTGTATTTGTTGGAGCCTTTCCTGGCGCGATTCCTTTTATGCTGGGTTGGGTAGCAGCCACCAACGAATTCGGAATTGAACCAGGGGTATTATTTATGCTTCAGTTCTTTTGGCAGTTCCCACACTTTTGGGCAATAGGATGGTTATTGCACGAAGAGTATCAATCGGCAGGTTTTAAAATGTTGCCCTCAGGCGCAAGAGATCAAAGCACCGCTTTTCAGGTTGTCTTTTACACACTTTGGACCGTGGTAATTTCATTAATACCAGCCTTTAATTATACAGGAAGTTTATACCTTACTCAAACTGCGGCAATACTTGTATTGCTTTTGGGAGGAATGTTCTTGTTTTTCGCTTTAAAACTGATGGTTTCAAAAACGAATCACGCTGCCCGTGTTTTAATAAGAGTGAGTATTATTTATATTACCGGCATTCAACTTATTTATGTAATTGATAAATTCTTTTTACAATGAACACTAACGATACAATAAGCACAAAAACGAATCGAGCTAAAAAAATGATGTTATGGTTTGGAATGATCAGTATGAGCATGACTTTCGCTGGTCTTACCAGTGCTTATGTAGTCAGTAGCTCCAGAGCCGATTGGATTCAACAAATAGAACTCCCTTTTGCCTTTACACTCAGTACAATTTTGATCATTTTGAGTAGTGGGACTTTTTATGGTGCATTAAAAATGTTGCGTTCTAAAAACACCCGTGCAACTCAAGGACTTTTGCTTTTGACCCTTGTATTAGCATTGGCTTTTATTTATTTTCAATTTCAGGGTTTTAATGGGATTATTGAAAAGGGTTATTATTTTACCGGAGCGGAAAGCACGATCACGACCTCTTATTTATACGTATTAGTTCTGTTGCATTTGGCGCATCTTACAGCAGGTATTGTTGTAGTCCTCAATGTTTTTTTTAAAACATTAAGAGGCAAGTATGTTGAAGGAAATACCCTAGGTTTTGAATTAGCATTAACTTTTTGGCATTTTCTTGATATACTGTGGGTATATTTATATTTATTCGTTTCATTCTACGGTTAAAAATTAATAAATTTGTAGAGAATTTAACACGATAATATGGAAGTAACTTCTAACGCATCTTTAGAGGAAAGTCAAGTATGGGGTGGGGGAAATAAACCCTTAAAAGCCAGTTACGGCAAAATGATGATGTGGTTCTTTATTGTTTCAGATGCACTAACATTTACGGGCTTTCTAGTCTCTTATGGTTTTTCAAGGTTTAAGAACATTAATTCCTGGCCCATTGCAGATGAAGTCTTTACACACTTTCCTTTTTTACACGGTATAGATGCACCAATGTACTATGTTGCTTTGATGACCTTTATCTTAATCTTCTCATCTGTGACTATGGTTTTAGCTGTAGATGCTGGTCATCATATGAACAAAGCCAAAGTGACTTTTTATATGTTGCTTACCATCATAGGAGGGGCAATATTTGTAGGATCACAAGCCTGGGAGTGGAAAAATTTTATCAAAGGAGAATACGGTGCTTTGGAAACCCGCGGGGGACAAATTCTTCAGTTTGTAAATGCGGAGTCAGGAAAAAGAGCTGCCATTCAGGATTTTTCAATTGGAATTGAGTCAGAACGGACTACACACCAAGCATCTAATGGAATTTGGTATCAGGATGAAACTCCGCTGCCCAATGTTTCTGTAGCCGAAGTAAAAAAAGGATTTTTAGCAGATCCCAATCTAGTAATTCGTACTGAAAAACTAACAGAAAACGGTCAGAAAACAGTTCTCTCTAGAGAAGACTCATTAATCAAAATAGAAGAAGCTATCGGGGTAGTAGAAGGGGCTAACCTAATTCACAACGAATACGGAAATCGACTTTTTGCAGATTTCTTTTTCTTTATCACAGGATTTCACGGTTTTCACGTCTTTTCAGGAGTCGTAATTAACATCATTATTTTCTTTAATGTCATTTTAGGTACTTACGAACGAAGAGGGCATTATGAAATGGTAGAAAAAGTAGGGCTCTACTGGCATTTTGTAGATTTAGTCTGGGTGTTTGTATTTACATTTTTCTATCTCGTTTAACCTAATAAATTAAAAATAATATGGCAGCAGAAGGACACAAATTAGCCATCTTTAGAGGACTTTTAAAATTCAAATCTAATCAGCAAAAGATATGGGGTGTTTTAATCTTCCTTTCTATTGTGACTACTGTAGAGGTAGCACTGGGGATTATAAAGCCAGAAATACTTTTGGGGACTTTTTTGAGAATGAAACTCTTAAACTGGATCTTCATTATTTTAACCATAGTTAAAGCGTATTATATTGCGTGGGATTTTATGCATATACGGGACGAGACAAATGGATTAAAAAACTCCATTGTACTACCCTTAGTAATCTTGATTCCCTATCTAGCTTTTATATTACTTTTAGAAGCCGATTATATTTTTGACGTCATGGAAGCTGGATTTGTAGCTTGGAATTTTTAGGAGACACCACCAATTCATTAAGCGGTTTTAAACCGCTTTTTTTGTCATGAAAAAGAAGGATTTATACAAAAAATTAGTACTTGGTTTATTGTTTGTCTTTCCCTTGTTGGTGTATCTTTTTTTTGCATCGGGAAAAAACAACTTTGCTAAACTTCCCATTCTTTCTGAAGGAGTAGCGGAACTTCCTGTAAGCAAACACCCCAATGCTCCTAAGCTACAAGACCAGATTTCTGTTATTGGTTATTGGGGTGGGAGCCTTGAAAACAAAAAGGCAGAAGCCCTAAACTTAAATGAAAAGATATACAAAAGATTTTACCAGTTTAACGACTTTCAATTCGTCATTCTCGTAGATGAAAACCGTCTGTCTGAAGTTGAAACATTAAAAAATGCTCTAAAAGAAGGTGTGGGAACTGATTTATCTCGATGGAATTTTATCCCTACTAAAGCTCAAGAAATAAAGGCTCATTTTGCCTCTCTAAAGGTTCCTTTTAATTTAGGTAAAGAAAACAGTACCCCATATGTTTTTATAGTAGATAAAAATCGTAACCTAAGAGGAAGAAACGACGATGAAGAAGTAGGAACACTTTTTGGTTTTGATGCTCGTTCGGTTGCTCAAATCAACAAAAAAATGATTGACGATGTCAAAGTCATTTTAGCAGAATATCGTTTAGCCCTCAAAATATATAATACAGATAGAAAAAAATAATTTATGCCAAAACTAAAATACGTTGGTCTTTTTTTAGTGATTTTGATTTTTGGTATTCTTTTTATTCCAAAAATCATTACAAGAATTAATGAACAAACCATAGTGGAAAGCAACCGTTCTCGGTCTGCAGAACCCCTTCAATACATTGTTTTAAATGGAGAAGCAAAAAAAGTCCCTACGTTTACTTTTTTAAACCAGGACAGCCTGTTTATATCAAATGAAGATTTTTCTAATAAGGTATATGTCGCCGAATTTTTTTTTACTTCTTGTCCCAGTATTTGTCCTATTATGAATAAAAACATGAAACGTATAGAAGAGCGATTTGGATCTCGTTCTGATTTTGGAATTGCTTCATTTACTATTGATCCAGAACATGACACCCCAACTGTATTAAAAGCGTATGCTGAGTCCTATGATGTGTTTTCTCAAAATTGGCATTTCCTAACAGGGGAAAAGGAATCAATTTATACCCTTGCCAACCAAGGATTTAATATCTTTGCTTCAGTAAATCCCAGAGTAGCAGGTGGTTTTGAACATCAAGGTTACTTTGCATTGATAGATAAAAAAGGATTTATACGTTCCCGTTCGG
>JALRDC010000120.1 GCA_023262245.1 Flavobacteriaceae bacterium | reverse complement strand
AACTTACAATTATGACTAAAAAATTATTTTTTTCAGGAATTATCGGGGCCATCTTTTATTTCGTATTGGGCTGGCTCGTTTATGGTATTTTATTCACCGAAAATACTACCGGTGAGGAATCCATGTTGTACATCGCTTTAGGCTGCTTGTTTTATGCCTTTATCTATGCTGTAATTTTTACTCGTTGGGCAAACATTACCACTTTTTCCACTGGACTTAAGGCAGGTGCTGTTCTAGGGCTTTTATACGGATTGAGTTGGTACTTTTTCTTTTTAAAAGGGGACTTCGATTTTATCTATTTTCTAAAAGAAATTTTAATCAATGTTGTGATGAGTGCATTAACAGGTGGCGTTATCGCTTATGTAATTGGTAAAGTCTCATAGCTTAAAAAGGTTTTACAAAAAAAGGCTCCCATTAGGAGCCTTTTTTATATTATTCTATTACCCGTTCATATAAACAACACATGGGCAAATCATTATAAACTGTATCAGGAGCCTTTGACAAAGGAGTATCATGACCTGCTGAGGATATCGCTTTTTGAACGTCATTCAGACTTGACTTTCTAGGATCACGAATGATTGAAATTATGTTTGAAGGGATGTCCCAACTTGCCGATTTGACGCCTTTAACAGTTAAGGCTGCTTTTTCAATCCGCTTTTTGCACATCTCACAATTTCCACTTACTTCAAAGCGAACTTTTTCACTTTTTATTTCCTGAGCACTAAGAATTAGTGGTGTTACCAAAGCCCATAGTAAAATAAATTTTTTCATAATCTTTTTTTAAAATATTTATAAATTCCAACGCAAACCTAAATAGACCATTCTTCCAAAAACAGGCGCATAGACCTGTGCAGTATCAAAATTAATGCCAAAGGGATCTTCTGCACCTATGATGGGATTTAATTGTTTGTAATCCCCCAGGTTTTCAACTCCTGTGTAGAGCTCAAATTTATTTGTAAAGGCACGGGTTAATTGACTGTTCAAAAGTCCATAAGCAGAAGCGTAACTTCCATTAGAATCTCTCTGGGTACTAACCAAGCGCTGCCGTCCTAATGCATGATAAGTTAGATCCCAACGCCATTGTGCTTGTTTTGTATTTCTCTTGGACTCCCAACCAAAATTGGCGAAAAATCGATTTTGCGCCTGTAAAGGGCGTTGTAAAAATCCTGAATCATAAGTGGTTTTAACATCGTAGTTTTTATATGCTAAACGAAAGCTAATTGCCTCCGAAGGGCTGTAATCAAAGGAAAGCTGAAAGCTATTGGCACGACTAATTCCCTCTAAATTATAAAAAGAAATTTGCCCTTCGGTTTCCCAATCTACAACTACTTGATCCGTAAAATTTGTGATATAATAATCCGCTGTAATGTCTCCTCCCCTTCCAAAGAGATTAAAAATCTGACGTATGCTAACTCCATAATTCCATGCTTTTTCAGGGTTTAATCCATAAATAGAACCGCCGTTTTCCAGTATATTAATCTGACGGTTTGTTCCAAAAAGGGTTTGGTTTTCTGCAAAAATATTGGCCACTTTTCGTCCACTTCCAACAGAAAGACGAATAATCGTTTTCTCCTGAGGAAGATACCTCAGATGTAAACGTGGAGTGATAAAAGTCCCCAAACGATTGTGAATATCTAAACGAATCCCTCCAATTAGTGAAAAGTTTTCCGAACTGTCGTAACTGTATTCAAAAAAACTTCCTACCGATCGATCAATTCTGTTAAAATAAAAAGCATCTACCGTCTCTAAATAGCGGTCGTAGGTAAAATTAAGTCCTATTTTAAATTTATTATTAGTATTTCCAATGATAGAATTGTATAAAAAATTAGTGTATAGACTTTGATGATCAATATCATAAATCCTAAAACCGTAAAATGCATCTTGTTTATGATGGCTATAAGCCGATTGAAAACCAAAACTCCTATAAGTTAATTCTGGAAAAACATATCCTAATTTTAGAGAGGTATCTATACGATTCGTGTTGATTTCACTCCCCCATAACCTGTTTTGATTTCTGTCACTTACAGGATTAAATCCTAATGCGCCTACTTGTTTTTCATCTTGCATTAATCGAATACTCGCAAATCCTACCCAGCCTTTTTCTGCATTGGTAAACTGCCAGCGGTTTAATAGGTTGTATTGCTTTGCGAGTGGGACATCCAAAAAGTTGTCACCATTACGGTCAATTTCTTGGGTGCGTTGGTTCCCGTGAACGAACAAGCCGCTGCTCCATCGGTCATTGATTTTCCAATTTCCTTGAAGATTTGCTTCACTTCTTCCATTTACAGAAGTAAAGAGGTTAAAAAACAAGGGGACATCCGAAAAAGGCTTTTTGATCTCAGTATTGATTTGACCTGCAATACTTTCATAACCATTTACTACACTCCCGGTTCCTTTCGTAATCTGAATACTTTCGATCCAAGTTCCCGGGGTAAAAGATAAACCGTAAGCCTGAGAAGCACCTCTAACCATGGGAATGTTTTCTTCAGTTATCAATAAATACGGACTTGTTAATCCAAGCATTCGAATCTGTTTGGTTCCTGTCAGAGCATCAGAAAAATTGACATCTATGGATGGATTGGTTTCAAAACTTTCTGACAAATTACAGCAAGCGGCTTTAAGGAGTTCTTCACTATTTATTTGGATGATGTTTTGTGCTTCGAAATAAGATTTTTGTAATGATTTTCTTCGCTGAATTAAAGTAACTTCATCCAGTTGATCTGAATTAGCTTCATCAAGAAAATGAATTAATAACTTATTTTGGTTTACACTCAAAGTATCTGACTTAAAGCCAACATAACTCAATATCAATCTCTTTTCTGGTCCTAAATATGGGATAGAAAACGCCCCCTTGTCATCGGTAATTGTTCCTGTTTTAGTATCCATCCAATATACACTTGCTCCAATTAATGGTACCGTCTCGTACCCCTCTTTGGCAAGTACTCTTCCTTCTAAATTATTTTGAGCAGGAAGACTTAAGGCATATAGCCCGAGTATTAAATGCAAATATTTTTTCATTATTTAATTTTTTATGTGTTAAGCGTTCGTTTTTTCTGATGAAAAGAAAGCTTAACCATAAAAAATTAAAGCTTGTCGAAGTAAAAAAAGGTTGGTTGATGGTGGTGGTGGATTCCAATCAGATAAAATCTGATTATTTTCATAAAATTGGATTCGTATTTTATGCTCTTGATCGAATTGAACTTCGTTTTGAAATTGAAGTTCTAACGAAGAATCTACTGTGCTTTTCTGAGTCTGAGGTTCTTGATTTTGAAACAATAATGTGGTGTCTTTACAGCACGCCTTTTTAGAAAATGAGTCCTCCTTATCTGATTCTTTCTTTGGAGACATTTCCATACCACATTTAATAGGATTTTGAGCAAGAGAAATTTCCGCAATTCGATCTCCACAATGGTGAACATTTAATGCAAAACCTACCCTAGTTCCAACTATGAGTAACGCAAGAAATAAACTGACTAACTGTTTCATAATCACGGTACAAAGATACTTTATTTATAACAAATAACCTATCAACAAAATACTGGCCATTATCAACATGACTCCATTTTCAATTAATGTTGCTTCGGTCATTGGAAGTTTTAAAACAGTCCCTAAACAAGCACATTCAATTTCCGCTTTACCCACCAAAGCACGAAGCACACCGAATGTTGTGAAAGACAGGACTACTAGTGTAAGAGATAAGACAATGGGCAATTGCCACGATCCTAGAAAAGCAATCCCTAGAGCAGTTTCTAAAAAAGGGTAAAAGCTGGCATAACCAGGAATTTTTTTAGCCAAGGGATCATAGCGTTTAAAAGAATCTGGAAATCCTTTATAATCCAAAAATTTAAAAAAGCTAAAAACTATAAAAAATAATCCCATAAAGAGTTGCATTCCTCTTTCAGGACCAACCCGAAGTTGAAAAGATAAAAAAAGGGTTCCTGCTATGAGATAAGTAAAAATCAAAAAAAGTGGAGTTAGTTGCTTTATTTTTGAATCTTTAGAAATGGGGGGGGCTTGTGAAACACTTGAAACAGTATATTTAGATCCCAAGGTTTGGGAGAGTTCTTTTAAAGACAAATTTCTTTTTGATTGAATTACCGCTAAACCTGAATCTAAACTTACCTCCACAGCTTCAACTCCTGCTATGGCATTTATTTTATTAGATACTGTTTTTTGACAACCCATACAGGTCATTCCAAAGATGTGAAAGCTATTTTTCATACGCTTTTAGGAGGTGAAATTAATACTTTCTGAATAGTTAATCTTCTAATATTTCGTTAAATGATTTTTCTTCTTAAAACGAAGGGTAATTCTCCTTTTTTGAAAGAGATAATATGTACTTTTGTAAGAATATGTTAGTATCACCCTACAATCAGCTTCTTCAAGAAATTCAGCTGTTACTAAACACCCCAGACAGCAATGTCTTTGTTGGACTAACTGCTTGTTGTGATTTTTTAAGAAAACAAATTGAACATTACGATTGGGTAGGGTTTTATTTTGCTGATTTTAATACTAAAATGTTACATCTAAAAGCTTTTTCTGGAATCCCAACAGACCATACGGAAATACCCTTTGGCAAAGGGATATGCGGTCAAGTTGCGATCTCCAATAAAAACTTCATGGTTCCTGACGTGAACAAACAAGACAACTATATTGCTTGCAGTATGGATGTTCGGTCCGAGCTTGTAGTTCCCTTATTTTTAGAGGGTAAAAATATTGGTCAAATAGACATCGATTCTAATAAAATAAATCCCTTTTCTAAAGATGATGAGCTGTTACTTGAAGCTTGTTGTAAGCTAATTTCTAAAACCTACAACACTACCTTATTAAGTCTTTAAAAATCCTATGCAAACAAAAAAAATTACTTCAGCCCTAATCTCTGTTTTTGATAAAACTGGTTTAGAGCCTTTAATAGAAGCTCTAATAAATCAAGGAGTTGCTTTGTACTCTACAGGAGGTACCGAAACTTTTATCCGGGATTTAGGTCATAAAGTAAATGCGGTTGAAGACCTTACTGGCTATCCCTCAATTTTGGGAGGAAGAGTAAAAACCCTCCATCCTAAAGTATTTGGAGGCATCCTTCATCGTTCTGAAAATCCGTCTGATCAAAACGAACTTCAAACGTATGAGATTCCTGCTTTTGATTTGGTTATTGTAGATCTTTATCCTTTTGAAAAAACGGTTGCAGGCAATGCGACGGAAAGTGAAATTATTGAAAAGATTGATATAGGAGGAATTGCGCTTATTAGAGCTGCAGCAAAAAATTTTAAAGACGTATTTTGTATTTCAGACAAAGAGGATTACGCGCGTTTTATAGAACTATACAACAGCTCTAACGGAGCTACTTCACTTGAAGACCGAAAGGCTTTTGCAGTAAAAGCGTTCCACACTTCTTCTCACTATGATACCGCTATTTTCAATCACTTTAATAAAAATCAAAATCGTTTGAAATTGAGTATTAGTGATGCTCAAGTACTTCGTTATGGTGAAAACCCCCACCAAGAGGGTGTTTTTTATGGATCGCTTTCTGATCTTTTGGAACAAGTTCATGGAAAAGAAATTTCCTATAACAATTTATTGGACATTGATGCCGCAGTACATTTAATGTCTGAGTTTTATGACGGTTCTCCTGCTTTTGGTATTTTAAAACATAACAATGCATGCGGCTTTGCAGTTCGAGAACGACTTGAAGATGCCTATAATGATGCACTTGCTGGAGATCCCGTTTCTGCTTTTGGTGGTGTTTTGATCAGTAATAAAGTGATTGACTTATCCACAGCATCGGCCATACACAAACTCTTTTGCGAAGTTGTAATTGCTCCTGGATATGAGACAGAAGCGCTTGCATTATTAAAAGAAAAAAAGAATCGCATCATACTAATCCAAAAAGAAAACAAGCTTCCTCAGAAAAGCTTGAGAAGTTGTTTAAATGGGGTTTTAGTTCAGGATAAAGATCTAAAAACAGATCAGAAATCTGACTTGAAAACAGCTACTAAAAAAGGTCCTAGCGAAGAAGAAGTTAGGGATTTAATTTTTGCTTCAAAACTCTGTAAACACACCAAGTCAAATACAATTGTCTTAGCTAAAAATCAACAGTTATTGGCTTCAGGAACAGGTCAAACCTCCCGTGTTGATGCTTTGCATCAGGCGATCAACAAGGCAAAAAATTTTGGTTTTGACCTCCAAGGATCTGTAATGGCAAGTGACGCTTTTTTTCCTTTCCCAGACTGCGTAGAAATTGCTCATCAAGCAGGCATCAATGCAGTCATTCAACCTGGAGGTTCAATAAAAGATCAGTTGTCCATTGATTATTCTAATGAGCAAGATATGTGTATGGTTTTCACTGGAATACGACACTTTAAACATTAATTCTTAATTTTGATAAATTATTCGCAACTCAATGGGACTTTTTACAGAAGAAATAGCTATTGATTTGGGTACCGCAAATACCCTAATCATTCACAATGATAAGGTGGTCGTAAATAGTCCGTCCATTGTAGCCATAGATCGCACTACTAACAAAGTAATCGCAATAGGTCAGGAAGCAAGTATGATGCAGGGAAAAACCCATGAAAACATTAAAACAGTAAGACCATTAAAAGATGGAGTAATTGCAGATTTTAACGCTTCTGAACAGATGATCAGCAAATTGATCAAAAGCATTCCCACGCTTCAAAGAAGATTTTTTTCACCCTCCTTACGTATGGTTATTTGTATTCCTTCAGGAATTACAGAAGTAGAGATGCGAGCGGTAAAAGAAAGTGCTGAACGAGTAAATGG
>JALRDC010000115.1 GCA_023262245.1 Flavobacteriaceae bacterium | reverse complement strand
GTAAAATGGGGTAAAGCAGAATTAATTGCTTTTAAAGAAAACTAAGTCATAGGATCGTTTTTTTATTATTTGCAAGTAGCTGAATTTTTTAAAATTTAATTGAATAGCCTAGTGAAAAACTTCTACCAATTTCTCTATATCTAAAATATTCATTGGTGCCTCCATAACCTTCAAATATACTTTCTCTTTCATCATTTAAAAGATTTCTTATTCTTAGAGTCAGACTTGTATTATTCTTAAACTGTTTGGTTAAGTTAAAATTTAGACTATTGAATGGCATAGTGAAAACATCTGGGTAAAATCCATCTCCTACAACTTCTAAGGTTTTTCCTTGAACATTATAATAAAGTCCTCCACGAATACCTTTTTTAACATTATTATAGTCTAGACCCGCATTAATTAAATAAGGAGATTGTCCTTGTAGAGGTCTTGAGTCACCTAATTGTTCTCCGTTTCTAAGTCCTAAATTCCTTAGAGCCCTTTCATCCTCACTATACTTTTCATCAGAAATTATATACGAACCATTGAGATTTAAATTAAAGTTTTGTAACCCTGTAAACCAATCATCTAATTTTTTTCTTAACTCAATTTCTAATCCAAATACATTTGCATTTTCAAGATTTAAAGGCTTATAATTTGAGGTTGATGCTGCTACGAATCCAATTTCAATAGGATTCGTTATTTTTTTGAAAAATAGACTCAAAGCAAAAAGTTGTGCATCCTTACCAAAAGATTCATACCTAATATCAAAATTGTCAATAAAGGATGGTTTTATATTAATGTTACCAATGAAAAATAAATTTGATAAAGGATCATAAATCTCTGCTATGGACGCTTCCTTAAAACTTGGTCTAGCGGTTGTTAGAGTATAGGCAAACCTTAAATTTTTATCTTCCTTTAAGTTGTAAATAAAGTTGGCTGAAGGGAATAAATTGTTTTCATTTATGATCTGTTCATTATTGAGAATTTGTCCCAGTTGACTATTTTCGCCAGTATAGAACACTTGATAGTTTTCAAATCGAAATCCAATAATGGATTTTAGTTTAGGACTTAAATTAAATTCATTTGAAATATAACTCGCAACATTTTGCTGACGCGCATTAAAAATATTTGCATCCTGTCTTATCGTGGTTTGAGGATTAATATATGTACCACTATCATTTAAAGGAGAAATTAAATTAACGGGATTAAATAATTGATTAGGATCTCCTCCATAATTTGACCAATCGTCTTCGGATGTATAATTACTGCTAACTGAATATTGTGCAATTGAAAAGTCTCGTTCTTTTAAAGAAGTGTAAGCACCAAACTTCAAAATAGCATCTTCTTTAAAAAACGTAAAACGTTTAGAAAGGTCAATCTTTCCAACTAAGTTATATTCATCAAGAGTTCTCCAAATTCGTTTGGGTTCAGTATTCTCCTGAAAGCTAAAAATTCCTTCTTCATCTTGGAAAGTGGTATTTCTTACATCTTTATCATGTACTTTTGCAAGGGTTCCAGAAAGAGTCCATTCAACTTTTAATTTTGATTCGTTTAGATTGTGTAAACCAGATAGTATTCCATTGGTAATTGAACGTTCATTGTATTCTAAATTAAATTTATTGAAATCAATAAAGTCTGAAAATCTAGTTAGCTGTCTAAATCTTCCCGAAGTACTTTCACCATTTTGTATGTGAAGCGAATTAAATCTAAATTTTGAGTTGTTAGTTTTATAGGTGATCCCTAACAAACCACTTGCTATAATATTTTCACCTCCAATAGTTCCTTTTTGAAGTCTATTTTCTTCAAATTCCAGACTTGTTCTATCAGGGCTAAAATTGAAAATATTGTCTTGTGAATTTTCAAAAATCGTTTGTTCTTTTCGGTAAGAAAGAGAACCCAAATAACCAAATGAGTGACCATTTTCAAAATTTAATTGATCTCCATATGAAATATTAAAATTATAATTCATTCCACTTGTATCATTTTTAGGTGCCATCTGAGGATCAAACTGATTGGAAACTTTATTTACATAGGTTAGACCATTTAAAGATGTATTTAACCTAGGGTCAAAGAAATTCCCTAGAAATGAGTTAAAAATTTTATTCTTTCTTGTTCCATCATCAAATCCTAAAAAGTCAGTTTGACCCCCTTCGTAGGTGAGGTAATTATCTTTAAAATGCATATTCGGATTAAATGATGTTCCAATTGAAATAGACAATTCTTCATTAGTTGGAAAATCTTTTGTAATGATGTTGATTACTCCACCTGTAAAGTCAGCAGGTAAATCTGCTCTTGCTGATTTGATTACTAAAACATTTGAGAGAAGATTTGTTGGGAAAAGGTCCATTTGTATCGTATTTCTATCAGGATCTAGCCCTGGGATATCTACACCATTTAAAATAGATTTTGAATAACGATCTCCTAGCCCTCTAACGTAAACATATTTGCCTCCTTGTACAGATACACCAGGAACATTTTTAACAGCACTTGCAATATCGTTAGCACCAATTTTTCTGAATGCCTGTGCGGAAATACCATCCAGTAAACTTGCCGATTTTCTTTGAATTTCTAATACCGATGATTCCGTATTTCTTCTTGCATCTACTGTAACAACTACTTCTTCTAAACCCTGTGCGACAGAATTTAAGACGATATCGTTTATGATATAATTATCACTAGAAACATTTACGTTAGTGATTTCTTTTGTTTCATACCCTACAAAAGAAAAAATTAAAGTGTAGCTACCTGGAGATAATTCTATTGCGTATTTTCCGTCAAAATCACTTGTTACACCATCACCAGTTTCTTTAACCAAGATATTTGCAAAAGGAAGGGGTTCGTTAAAATCACCGTCAATTACTGTTCCAGTAATCCCATACTGACTATAGGTTTTAAATATTATAAAAAATAGAATTGGAAATAAAAAAAAATTTTTGTTTTTCATCAAGAATTAATAAATAGAAATTTATATGTAAAGAAATTGCCTGGTAAAATTACCAGGCAATTAGATTATTGTCATTAATTTTTTATCTTTTGTAAAAAGTCCAGGAAAATATTGATTCATCTGGTAAACCATTTCCATCTTGTTGCTCTGTTACAACTTCGGCAAATGTATTTGCGTCCGTTTCAAAAGAACTTTCATCTGAGCGATCATCAAAAATTTTATTCACCGTTTCAACATCTGAACATAAAATGCCATCATCATCTAGAGGGTGTAATATGTCGATGTTAGCAAATGTTAAAGTTCCAGAGGTGTATGTTGCCGCATCTGCACTAGCATCTAATTCAACATCTTTACCACCTGCAAAGTTTTTAAAGAGAATATTTAATACATCACCAGTTGCTCCTTTTCTAAAATCAGCCATTTCACCATCTACACCCTCCGCACTACAGTTATCAGTTGCTCCAATAACGGTAGCGTTTTTTAAGGTAAATCTACCAGGTGCTGACCCTTCTGGACCATCAATTTCAAATCCATGATCTGAAGCTGCAGTTAGAACGATTAATGCCCCATCGATTGTGCCAGCATAAGCCTGATCGATATCAATTGCATCATCACCCTGTCCCCACACTAGAAGATTTGTTGCATTAACGGTGCCACCGAAAAATTCAATCCCATCATCAACATTACCAACCACTTCAATTTGGTTAATAGTTGTGCCAGAACCTACGCCTCCGAGTGTTAATCCATTTATTTCATTTCCTTCTCCAATTTCTGCTCCACCGTGACGTATGGAGAGATATTGAATCGAGCCAGAATTATCATCAGCTACACTACCTCCGTACAAACCATTGATGTCAGAAGTAGGAATTCCTTCTATTTGAAGCTCAGATACATCACTCTTAAAAGAGCAGGGGGCTTTCCCTAAAATTAGTAATCCTCCCCATAAACCTCTAGTATCAACTGATAAAGCAGGTCCACTTGAAGGATAGGTTCCTCCTACTTCTATATTGTCTGATACTGATGTCATAATAATTGGCGCTTCAATTGTTCCTTCTGCAATTATTTTAGCTCCTCTTGCTATAATTAGGGTGGCAGCATCGGCTCCAGTGCCTGATGAAGCTTTTATGATTGTTCCAGCCGGTATTGTTAAGGTAACTCCATCGACCACAGCAACCCTCCCTTTGAGTAACCAAATTTTTGATGCATCTAGGGTAGTATCTTTTGTAATATTCCCTTCAAGGGTAGAATTTGCAAATGGATCTTCTGTTACTGTTACGGTTTCTGTTTCAGTTACAGTAACCGTTTCTTTAACAATCACATATTCAATGATGGGGTCTTCTTCAGAACATCCAAAAGCTAAAATAAGTGTAGTAATACCTAAAAACGATTTAAAATACTTTTTTATCATAATAGTTTAGATTAATAATTTGATACAAATGTATTTCTATGTTTCCATGACTTTTTTAGCTTATAGTTAAGTATGAGGTTAAAATAATTAAGGAAAGATTATCTAAAATTATTTCTGGTAAACTTTTCTTAACATAAGAAAGTAGATTGGTAACTTTGTCTAATGAATTGGGAAGCACTATTATCTTTAAAACGCTATGGCGACACAAGTAAACGCTTAAGAATTGAACAAAATGATCTAAGGTTAGGTTTCGAAGTAGACTATGACCGCATTGTATTTTCAAATGCGTTCCGAAGTTTGCAAGACAAGACTCAAGTCATCCCTTTTTCAAAAACAGATTTTGTACATACCCGCTTAACTCACAGCTTGGAAGTTTCAGTTGTGGGGAGAAGTTTAGGAAGAATGGCAGGACGTGCTATTTTAGAAAAACACCCCCACCTTCAAGCCTCTTTAGGTTACCAAGCCAATGATTTTGGTGCTATTACCGCAGCGGCAGCATTAGCCCATGATATTGGCAACCCCCCCTTTGGTCATAGTGGTGAAAAAGCCATTGGCCACTTTTTTAAAACAGGAGTTGGAGCGTCTTTTAAATCTAAATTAGCGGCTGATCAATACCAAGATTTATGCGATTTTGAAGGGAATGCAAATGGATTTAAAATTTTAACAGAATCTCTTCTAGGCACCCGGGGGGGACTTCGATTGAGTTACGCTACTCTAGGTGCCTTTGTAAAATATCCCAAAGCAAGCTTACCCATAAAACCCACAACTCACGTTGCGGATAAAAAATACGGTTATTTTCAGTCTCAAAAGTCTTTTTTTAATGAAGTAGCTCAAGAACTTTCACTTGTAGAAAATGAAAAAGTATTTAGGCATCCCTTGACCTATCTTGTAGAAGCTGCAGACGATATTTGTTATACCATCATCGATTTTGAAGACGGGATTAATCTGGGTTGGATTTCCGAAGACTTTGCTTTAGAATATTTAATTAATCTAGTTCGCGATCATATTGATTCTAAAAAATATGCTCAATTGGCCTTCAAGCCACAGCGATTAAGTTATTTAAGAGCTCTTGCAATAAATAGTTTGATTCAGGATGCGGTTGAGATTTTTATCAAAAATGAAGTCTCTATCCTCGATGGAACTTTTGATGTTAGTCTTCTAGACAAAAGTAAATACAAAGCGCAAATTGAAGACATCATCAATTTAAGTGTAAAGAATATATACCAATCCAAAGAGGTAGTACAAAAAGAGGTTGTAGGACACCGTGCCATATCGGTTTTGTTAGCCTATTATTCTCAGGCTGCGGTTAGAAGTTTTGAAGGAAAAGCAAATACGCACGACCAACTCATCCTTTCCCTGGTCCCAGAAGGAATACCCATGGCTGGAGTAAACCTTTACGAGACTTTATTAAATGCAAGTTGTTTTGTTGCCAGTCTCTCTGACGGAAAAGCTTTGCGGATGGCACAAGATATAGGAGGATAAACCCAATCTCTTTTTTTCAGAAGAACTCCTTACCTTTGCCAAAAATTGAATATGCGCTGGGTCATTCCCCTCTTACTTTTTTTTGTTTTTCAATGGTATGGTTACCAAGCCGTAAAAACCATTACATCACACCGATGGATACTAGCAATCTATATCCTAGTAGTGCTCATCATTATTGGAAATTTATTGCTACATACAATGGTTCTAGAACGCAATACGAATACAGAACCCCGATTGATGTATGCAATAGGATTTTTCATCACACTATTTGTTTTTCAAGCTTTAGTGAGTATACTCCTTTTAGGAGAAGATATTTTAAGGATTCCTCAAGCAGTTTATGCATATTTTACTAAGATGCCTGGCGAAACACAATTTTTCCCCCAGCGGCGTAAAATTATTTCTCAAATTGCTTTAGGATTAGCCGCCATTCCCTTTGCTTCTTTACTATATGGGATGTATCGAGGTAAATACAATTATAAGGTTTTGTCTTACAAGTTGGAATACGAAGACTTACCCAAAGCTTTTGAAGGATTTAAAATTGCCCAGATTTCTGATATTCACAGTGGCAGTTTTGATAATTTAGAGAAGGTATCCTATGGAGTAAATCTTCTTAATGAGCAACAAGCAGACATAGTGCTTTTTACAGGAGATTTAGTAAATAACAAAGCAAAAGAAGTTTTGCCCTGGATAGAAACCTTTAAAAAAATTGATGCGCCTTATGGAGTTTATTCCATTTTGGGGAATCACGATTACGGAGATTATGCTGCCTGGGAAACCCCAGAAGCAAAAAAAGAAAATTTAAAAGCACTTTTTGATGCACAAAAAGAAATGGGCTGGGACTTACTTTTAAACGAAGCTCGATTTATTGAAAAAGCGGGGCAACGGATTGCTTTAGTTGGCGTTGAAAATTGGGGTTCAGGATTTAAAAAAGCGGGAGACCTTAACAAAGCTTTAAAAGAGGTGTCTTCAAAAGATTTTAAAATATTAATGACTCATGATCCATCCCATTGGGAAGCAGAAGTATTACCACATCCATACAAGGTACATCTTACCTTAAGTGGACATACTCATGGTATGCAGTTTGGCATAGAAATTCCAGGATGGTTTAAATGGAGTCCGGTAAAGTGGCGTTATAAACAATGGGCAGGAATTTATGAGCAAGCCAAGCAACGACTCAATGTAAACAGAGGCTTTGGATATTTGGCTTATCCTGGCAGAGTAGGAATGTGGCCCGAGGTAACGGTAATTACTTTAACAAATCCAAAAACTAAGGTTTAATCATTTTCTTTTACATTTGTTTTATAATTCGTAATGATAATGTCAAAATTTGGTGAATTATTAGATGAAAAAATTCCGATCCTCTTGGCTTTTTTTAGGAATCAAGATGCGGTGACCCAAGATATGAGTCCTGTGCTCAAAGATGTCGCTGCGGCACTTGGAGATAAAGGAAAGGTGATTAAAATAGATGTAGACAAAAATCAGCAATTGTCTGAGGCTTTAAGAGTAAAAGTTCTCCCCACTTTAATGATCTACAAGTTTAGTGAAATGGTTTGGAGACAAAGTGGAGAGCAAGATGCCAATACTTTAATTAGCTTACTTCAAGACCATATTGACTAAATCAGTTCTCGATCTCTAAGCTATCCAATGCGGAACTGAATCGGGAGACGTTTTCATTATACTGCTGCTCCAGGGTATCAAAAAAAGAGGATTCGTCATAAGAATTGACCAGCTGTAAAAAGTAATTATAGGAAACCCATTCATTCTTTATCCGATCCTGAAGCTGAAGTTGATTTTCCGGAGAAAATTGGGAAAAAAGTTTCATGCGCTCGCTGTATTCTTTCGCAATTTTTGTACTTAAAGATTGTGCTAAAGCAATTTCGTCAATAAGATAATAGCCTTCAGCAACGTCAACTAAACTGGTGTAAAATTCATAGTCTCCATACAGGTATTTAAAAGGATTTGTTGCTTCCATAAATTGATTGAGGGTTTCTCGCAAATCCGATTTTTTGTCATGTTTTAAATCTGCTTCAACTAAAGCACGATAGCGCTCAATTTCTGTGATAATTTCCTCTCCTAGTCGGTATTGTAAGTTGGCATCTAAGGAGTTAAAATACTCCAGTCGATCGGCATATTTAAACGCAATTCTTTTTGATAATTCCTGCGCTTTTTGTATTTCATCTACTCGATAATAGCCATCTACAAAGGGGACTAAAAGACTGTAATAACCAAAATAGTCTAAAGGCATTTTTTCCATGGCCAAGTCCATGATCACCTTTGCTTTCTCAAATTTATTCTCATTGATCAAAAGTTCTGACAAACGAGCCATGTTACTCCTAAAAGAGATACTGTTTTTTCTAGTCTCTGGATCGTGGTAAATATCCGAACGTTCAGAATTTCCCCAATCCCATTGCATTACTATATCATACATCAAATCACTATCAATGCGTCCCATCAGGTATGGGTTTTCTTCACCTAAATTGGTTTCTATAGGAACTAATTTATAGACAAGTCCCTCAAGCTGAAGATATTTTTTCATCCACATATATTCTGCGTCATCATAACTCCCACCTGTAAAATAAATGGGGCGTTCCCAATCGTTATTGGCTAAGATATCCAGCATCATCATTTGATTTTTAAACAAAGCAGTTTCTGGTAAATCAATGTCAATGTAAGGAACGATAAGAGCTGCATCTTCTGGTTTGACAATCCCACTTTTAAGGACGTTTTCTTTATTTACAGGAACTCTAATTTTTCGAGTAGGATAGAAAACCCCCTCTTGTTGACTTTTTGGGAGCTGGTTTATATCACGCCCTGTTTTATCGAGATAGTCTTTTATTTTAGTCCTTGGATGGTCGCTTGCTACCCAATTCATAAAATCTTTGATATCCCAGCGTACAGAATCCAAAACAGGTTGGTAGCGTATCACGTCTCGGACACCGTAAGCGTATAAATCGTGAGTCATTTGGGAAGGGATCGGTTCGCTTTCATAAGTTTTTCTTTTCATCTGATCGATGTACCAATCCGTACCAAGTAAACTAGAGTTTATCGTTCTTACATCTGTACGATACCCTTCGATGTCTTGAGCATACCAAAGGGCAAAAGTGTCGTTGTCGCCTATGGTAAAAATTATTGCACCTTTGTCTTTTTGAATGGATTGTAAATAGGCACGAGAAAGGGATTGAGCAGTATAACGATTTGACCGATCGTGATCATCCCAATTTTGAGCTGCCATCAAAACGGGAACCACAGCAAGACAAAGCACCACTATAAGAGGAGGTATAAAAGAATGTTTGAGGACTTTACTAGCACTCTGAATAAGACTCATACAGCCCAAACCAATCCAAATAGTAAAGACATAAAAGGAACCTACCAAAGCATAATCTCTTTCGCGGGGTTCAAAAGGACGTTCGTTGAGGTAAACCTTCAATGCGAGACCCGTAAAGAGAAAAAAGACTAAAAGTACCCAAAAGCGTTTGGGGTCTTGTTGGTATAAAAAATACAAACCTATTAAGCCTAAAAGAAAAGGCAGAAAAAAATAAGTATTACGCGCTTTGTTATTTAAAGCATCTTCGTTTAAACTTCCCTGATTTCCCAAGCGTATTTCATCAATAAAAGGGATTCCGCTAATCCAATTTCCGTCTAATGTGGTATACTCTCCTTGTTCGTCGTTTTGTCTTCCGGTAAAATTCCACATAAAATACCTCCAATACATATAGCCAAGTTGATATTCAACAAAGAATTGGAGATTAGATAGAAAGGAAGGTTTTTCAATTTCTAGATAGGGGCTGAATGTTTTTAAGAATTTATGATATTGTTCTCCGTCAACGGTGCCATCAGCAACATCCTCTCTAAATTGATTAATTCTGCTTCTCAGTTGCGTATTAGAACGATAAGAAGGTTTGATGGTAAATTCTAAAGGGGTTGTAAAATTCATGTAATTTCCTGCGTGTTCTCCGCTCCATAGCCTTGGCAGGATACCGTTGTGAGCCCCGTTTGAATTGAATTTTGCATCTTTCCAATAGTTTACGATTTTATAACGTCCTGTTTTATAATCTCTCTCGTATTTGGGTTTGTCATCTACATAGGGTTCATCAGGGTCTTGACCTGCGTAAATGTCAGAAAACATAGGTCCGTAAAAAAGTTTGGTTTCTGGATATTGCTCTAAATTATAGTAGGCAAGGAGTAATCGAGCATCTGAAGGAGAATTTTCATTAATTACTGTATTGGCATTTGCTCGTATTGGGATCATGATCCATGAGGAAAATCCAACTAAAACAAAAAGTACGGCAAGGATTCCCGTATTGAGATTTACCCAATTTTTCTTTCGACTATAATTTAAGCCGTAATAAAATATAGCAATGATGACTAGTGCAGCGATAAGGGTACCACTATCAAAAGGAAGCCCTATGGAGTTGACAAAAAAGACTTCTGCTTCTCCAAAAAAAGCCAAAGTGTAGGGGAGTAAAAGCTTAAAAATGACCAAAAGAATGGCTGTTGCAATGGCATTGGCATAGATAAAACTTTTTAAGGTTACTTTTTTATAGTTTTTAAAATAGTAGATCATCCCTAGGGCAGGAATGGTCAGGAGTCCCATAAAGTGAACACCAAAAGAAAGGCCTATCACAAAAGAAATCATTAATAGCCACCGATCTCCCCGAGGGGTATTCATTTCTTCTTCCCATTTCAAGCCCATCCAGAACAGTACCGCTAAAATAAGCGTTGCCATGGCATAAACTTCTGTTTCTACCGCATTAAACCAAAAACTATCTGAAAAACAAAGAGCTAAGGAACCCACAGCTGCACTACCAAAAAATCCAATACGTTCAGAAAGAGAATCTAAAGCCTTGAAGTTTGGGAGTTTTCGCAGTAAAAGTGTTAAGGTCCAAAAAAGAAAAAGAATGGCAAAAGCACTTGAGAACACCGACATGGAATTGACCATTAAGGCGATTTTTTCTGGTCCTGATGCAAAAAGAGCGAAAAAAGCTCCCATCATCTGGAAAAAAGGGGCTCCTGGTGGATGCCCGATTTGGAGTTTGGCAGAAGTCGCTATATATTCTCCAGAATCCCAGAAACTCGCAGTAGGCTCTACGGTACTGCCAAATGTAAAAAGGGCGATAGCAAAAACCATCCATCCGACACTGAGGTTCCAAATCCGATAACTTTTTTCACTCATTTTTTTTTATTCCATTTTAGAAAACGAATGTAAGGATAAATCGAAGAAGAGAAAATCGATCTTTACTTGTTTAACGCACCGGAGGGCTAAATTTTTTCGAAGCATCCTAATTCTTTGTTTTTTTTAAATGATTTCAATAAAACAAACCCCTTTCGAATAATTGTAACTTTTGTCAAACGTCCTTCGGCAATCAGAATTTGGGTTCATTTTTTTTAAGGGCTCATTTAGGCGCATAAAAGATGATGAAATACAGGCTTAATTTTTGATGAAAAGTTGGTGTACAAAAAACTTTCGTGTAAATTTGCTCCGCTTTTGGCCTATGGTGTAACTGGCAACACGTCTGATTTTGGTTCAGAAGAGTCTAGGTTCGAGCCCTAGTAGGCCAACAAAAAACCCTCCGAGCTTCGGGGGGTTTTTTTATAAATTCATCTTTTTTAATTCAGCTACAGCATGATTTACTGCTCTTGCTGTAAATGCCATATAGGTCAAAGAAGGGTTTTGAGTACCAGAAGAAGTCATGAAGGCTCCATCAGTCATAAAAACATTGGGAACGCTATGTACTTGATTGTACTTGTTAAGTACGGATGTTTTTGGATCGTGGCCCATACGTGCCGTACCCATTTCGTGTATTCCCTTTCCAATAGGTGCATTGGAATCAAAAATAGTAACTTCTTTACAACCAGCGTTTTCAAGCATTTCTGCAGCTTGTTCTTTCCAATCTTCCTTCATTTTTTTCTCATTTTCTTTAAACTCAGCATCAAATACAATTTTTGGAAATCCAAAAGAATCTGATTTTTCATAGTTTAAATACATTCGGTTTTCATGATAGGGTAAGACCTCTCCAAAACCTCCCATTCCAACATTCCATTTTCCAGGTTTTAGAAGGGCATTTTTAAAATCTGATCCGTAACCAAATTCTGCAATACTTTCAGACCAATTTCCTCTACCTGCTCCCCCTTGATATCCATAGCCTCTCAAAAAATCTATTCCTGCACTTTTACCACCTACATTTCTAAAACGCGGGATGTAAAAGCCGTTTGGACGTCTTCCGTAATAATACCGGTCTTCATAACCTTCATAGACACCGGATGCACCACTTCCCAATTGATGATCCATAATGTTGTGTCCCAATTCTCCTGAGTCGTTTCCTAAACCGTTGGGAAAGCGGTCGGATTTCGAGTTTAACATAATAGCCGTTGAGGCCATTGAAGAAGCACACATAAAAATAACTTTTGCATTAAACTCAAATACCTCTTTGGTAAGAGCGTCAACTACTCTGACTCCAGAAGCTCTTTGTGTTTTGCTATCATAAAGAACTTCAGTTACCACCGAGTGCGGGCGCAGGGTTAAATTTCCTGTTTTTTCAGCAGTAGGTAAAGTAGAAGCATTAGCACTAAAATAAGATCCGAAAGGACAGCCTCGTTCACAGCGATTACGAAATTGGCATTTACCTCTTGCTGCACCTTCTTTTGTGCCCTCGGTAATATGGGCCACACGCCCAATGGTCAGAATGCGATCGTCATAATTTTTAGCAATGGAACTTTGTAATTCTTTTTCTACACAATTCAATTCCATTGGAGGTAAGAATTCACTGTCAGGAAGTTGTGGGAGATTTAGAGCTTCTCCACTAACGCCTATAAATTTTTCAACATACGAATACCAAGGGGCAATATCTTTGTATCGTACAGGCCAGTCTACAGCAATTCCATCGCGCAAATTGGCTTCAAAATCATCATCACTCCAGCGATACGTTTGCCGACCCCATATTAATGAGCGTCCTCCTACTTGCGTTCCACGGATCCAATCGAAGGGTTTGTCTTCATCGTAATCAAATTCAGCATCCTTGTTGTAAAAATGCCGATTCGTTTCATTTATCCCCCACCTTTTTTGCTTGTTATAATCCTTTAAGACTTCTTGTGAAGTGCTCCCACCGTTCTTCATGTAAGTCTGGCATTTTATTATAGTATTCATTAATCTTATTTCTTATTTCTGGTTTGAATATTTCTAATTCAAAATAATGTAGATATTCTTCTATAGTATCTTTTATATTCTGATCTAATGGGTTGGATACATGAATA
>JALRDC010000085.1 GCA_023262245.1 Flavobacteriaceae bacterium | reverse complement strand
CTTTTCACTTGGGAAAAATTAGATCTAGTAAACGAATTCAAAACTCTTTTTAATATTTAAGATGTCAAATATTCCAAAATACACTCCTTACAAAGTAAAAGACCTCAGTTTAGCAGACTGGGGGCGTAAAGAAATTGAGCTCGCAGAGGCAGAGATGCCGGGTCTTATGGCCCTTCGAGAGGAGTATGGCGCTTCTCAACCTCTTAAAGGTGCTCGAATTGCGGGTTGTCTGCACATGACCATTCAAACAGCAGTACTTATCGAGACCCTAGTGGCTTTAGGTGCTGAAGTTACTTGGAGCTCATGCAACATCTTCTCTACTCAGGATCACGCAGCAGCAGCGATTGCAGCAGCGGGTATTCCCGTTTATGCTTGGAAAGGGATGAATGAAGAAGAATTTGACTGGTGTATAGAACAAACGCTTTATTTTGGGGAGGATCAGAAACCTCTAAATATGATTCTAGATGATGGTGGAGATCTTACCAATATGGTTTTAGATCAATATCCTGAATTAGTTGCGGATATTCGTGGGCTTTCAGAAGAAACTACTACTGGAGTACACCGTTTATACGAAAGAGTAAAAAAGGGGACCTTACCCATGCCAGCCATTAATGTAAATGATTCTGTAACTAAATCTAAATTTGATAACAAATACGGTTGCAAAGAAAGTGCTGTGGATGCAGTACGTAGAGCTACTGACGTAATGCTTGCTGGAAAGCGCGTTGTGGTTTGTGGTTATGGAGATGTAGGAAAAGGAACCGCTGCTTCTTTCCGTGGAGCAGGAGCCATTGTAACGGTAACTGAAATTGATCCCATTTGTGCTTTACAAGCTGCCATGGATGGTTTTGAAGTTAAGAAACTTTCTACTGTAATTTCTAATGCAGATATTGTCTGTACTGCTACAGGAAATAAAGATATTCTTAAAAAGGATTTCTTCTTGGCGATGAAGGATAAAGCCATCGTTTGTAATATCGGTCACTTTGATAATGAAATTGACATGGCCTGGTTAAATGAAAACTATGGTCATACCAAGTCAGAAATAAAACCTCAAGTAGACTTATATACCTTAGAAAATAACAGTCAAATTATTGTTTTAGCTGAAGGACGTCTTGTTAATTTAGGTTGTGCCACAGGGCACCCTAGTTTTGTGATGAGCAACTCTTTTACCAATCAAACTTTAGCTCAAATCGAACTTTGGTTGCGCTCAGATCAATATGAAAACAAAGTATATATGCTTCCTAAACATTTGGATGAAAAAGTGGCTGCGCTTCATTTAGACCATCTGGGTGTAGAGCTTGAAGAACTCTCTTCTGAACAGGCGGATTATATCGGTGTAAAAGTAAATGGTCCCTTCAAACCAGAATATTACCGATATTAAAAACAGTACATCAAAAGCGATTTACTTCAGTAAATATTGAGCAAAAAAAACCCACTCTAGAGTGGGTTTTAATTTTTTTAGAATTCTTGTTTAAGCTTCAAAGGGAACCACAGATACAAATGATTTGTTGTCCTTCTTTTTTGTAAACTTAACGATTCCATCGACTTGTGCGTGAAGCGTATGATCCTTACCTAGATAAACATTTTCTCCAGGATAGTGTGCAGTTCCACGCTGGCGGATGATGATGTTACCTGCTCTTGCAGCTTGCCCACCAAAGATTTTAACCCCAAGGCGTTTTGACTCGGATTCTCTTCCGTTTTTTGAACTTCCTACTCCTTTCTTATGTGCCATGACAATGAGTTTTAAATATTATTTGGATAATGCAGCGATTAAATCTGCTTTTTTCATCCCTGAAATTCCTTCAATTCCTTTAGCTGTTGCGGCTTCTTTGAGTTGAGCAACAGTCATACTAGCGAAATCTTTTTTATCAGCCTTAGGGGCTGCCTTTTTTGGAGCGGCCTTTTTGGGTGCTTCTTTTTTCGCTGCAGGAGTTGTTTTTGCCGCTGCTTTAGTTTCCGTTTTTGGTGCACTAGGTTCAACTGCTTTTGTGGCTTTAGAACCCGTGGCTTGAATTTTTTCAATTACCAATTCGGTAAGTGCTTGGCGGTGTCCGTTTTTAACACGGTATCCCTTGCGTCGTTTTTTCTTAAAAACGATGACTTTATCACCTTTGAGGTGACTGACCACTTTTGCTTCAACAGAAGCTCCGGTGATAGCCGGGGCGCCAATGGAAACTTTCTTACCGTCGTCTAGTAAGAAGACCTTGTCAAAAGACACTTTTGAGCCTTCTTTGTCTGCTAAACGATGTACAAAAAGCTTTTGGTCTTGCACAACTTTGAATTGCTGCCCTGCTATTTCTACGATTGCGTACATTGTTAGTTTGTTTAATGGACGGCAAATATAATGCTTTTTAACAACAAAACAATTTTCTTTTTTCCCTTATTGTTTAACCAAAGTATATTTCCCTGGTCCTGTAAAATACAATACAACAAAGGCAACGAAATACATTATGGCTTTTTCTTTTTTTGAAAAAGGATCTCCATCATGGGCAAAAAGAAACGCAACTAACATGGTTGCAATAGGGAAAAGTGAAAAGAGTCGCATTTTCCATCCTATGATAATAAAGATGGGAGCTATAAATTCTGAAAATGCAGTTAAGATTAAAGACGGCGTAACTCCAATTCCAATAGGATCACCAAATTTAAAATTTCCTTGAATGACTCTCAATAATTTTCCGTAACCGTGGGTCATTAGACCAATTGAAAAGCCAACGCGAAGAAGCAGTAGGCCAATGTGTGAAGAAGTAGTATTCATATCTGTGGGGTTTATTTTGTTCTAAATTACTTATTTTTTAAGTAAGAGCGCACTGTTTTTTCAAGACCCTTTTCAAAGGAGGTTTTGGCTTTCCACCCCAAATTTTTTTTGATTTTACTTGCATCTATGGCATAACGAAAGTCATGCCCTAAACGGTCTGTTACGAAACTAACTAAGGCCATAGAAGTGCCTTCCTTCCGACCTAGTACTCGATCTGTAATTTCAATTAATTGATAAACGATATCGATATTCCTTTGTTCGTTATTACCCCCTATGGCATAGGTCTCCCCTATTTGTCCTTGATGTAGGATAAGATCTATCGCTTCTGCGTGATCTTCAACATACAACCAATCGCGAATGTTTTCGCCTTTCCCATAAATGGGTAAGGCTTTTTGGTTGACAATGTTTTGAATCATTAATGGGATGAGTTTTTCTGTATGTTGCCCAGGACCGTAATTATTTGAACAGTTTGATAAAACCACAGGCATTCCATAGGTGTGAAAATACGCTCGTACCAAATGATCAGAGGCTGCTTTTGAAGCCGAATAGGGTGATCGCGGATCATAGGGAGTAGTTTCTGTAAATTGTCCTTCGTCCCCTAAACTCCCGAAGACCTCATCGGTTGAGATATGGTAAAAGCGTTGTTCCTGAGCGTTGTTCCCCCAATGTTGTCTTGCAGCTTCCAGAAGGTTTAATGTCCCTTGAATGTTGGTTTGTGCGAAACCAAAGGGATCTTTTATGGAATTGTCGACGTGTGATTCGGCTGCTAGGTGAACTACGGCGTCAAAATGATGAGAGTTAAAAAGTTTTTGTAAAAAATCAAAATTGTTGATGTCTCCATGAACAAATTCATAGTTTGGGGCGTTTTCACAATCTTTTAGATTCTCCAAGTTTCCCGCATAAGTGAGCGCATCAAGGTTTAAAATTTTCGAATTTGGGTATTGTTTGAGGAGTCTTCGGATTAAATGAGAGCCAATAAAACCTGCTCCACCGGTAACTAATATGGATTTAAATTTACTCATTTATAGTGTATTCTTTTTAAACATCGTTGTAATGCATTTTCCCAAGGTGAGGGGGACAAAGATAAGTGGTTTTCTACTCTTCCGGTGTCCAATACTGAGTAACTTGGACGTACAGCGCGTGTTGGGTACTCTGATGTTGAGCAAGGGGTTACTTTACAAACACTTTCTGAAAAATCTATGATTTTCGTTGCAAATTCAAACCAGCTAATTGCTCCTTCATTCGCATAATGATAACAATCGAAATCAAAAAAATTTGCAAGGGTTAGTTTCTCCAACACAATTCTAGCAAGATCAATTCCATAGGTAGGTCTCCCAAACTGATCGTTGACTACTTGTATCTCTTCCTTAGAATTACTCAACTTTAAAATCGTTTTAACAAAGTTGTTTCCAAAAGGACTAAACAACCATGAGATGCGAAAAGTAGTGTGGCTACATTTCGATTTACTTAGAACTTTTTCCCCAGCTAATTTAGATTGAGCATATTGATTTAAGGGATTTGTAGCATGTTCTTCTTTGAAAGGCATCCTCTCCTCTATATCAAAGACATAATCGGTAGAAAAGTGTATGATAAACAAGTCTTTCTGTTCTGCAAAAGTTACTAGATTTTGAATCCCAAATTCGTTTATTTCATGAGCCTTTTCTATTTCTATCTCCGCTTGATCTACCTTAGAATAGGCCGCACAATTAATAATTCCTTCAAAAGGGTGTTGGTGATAAACTTTTTCTAAACTTTCGGCTTTTGTAATATCCAAGGTTTTCTTTGAAACAAAAAACAGGTTATGTTTTGTAAATTCTTTAGCTACTGCCTGAAAACATTGTCCTAATTGTCCCTCAGCTCCAGTAATTAATATGCTAGACATAAAGGTTCTGTTTATAATCAAAAAGAAGTGCGTTCTTTAAGTGGGGGTGCATACGATCTTTCTCTGATTGGATCCATTCGGTTTCTGGAAGTACCCAGTCTATGTCTAATTCCGGATCGTTTGGGGCAATACTTCCCTCGCTTTGGGGATGATAATAGTTATCGACTTTATAGTGGAAGATAGACGTTTCACTTAAAGTGATATAGCCATGAGCAAATCCCCTTGGGATATAGAGTTGTAGATTATTTTGATCACTTAACTCCTGAGTAAAATGTTTTCCAAAAGTGGGAGAACCTTTACGGATGTCTACTACAACATCTAAAACAGTTCCTTGAATTACACTTACTAATTTAGATTGTGCATGAGGGTAAAGTTGATAATGTAATCCTCTTAAGACTCCTTTTTTGGAATGGGCAAGATTGTTTTGGCAAAAGTCTATTTTATCTCCAACCGCTTTATAGAAATCAAAGCGGTTATATTGTTCTGAGAAACTACCCCTTTGGTCTTTATAGACTTTAGATTCGAGAAGGAGTACTTCTTTAAATAGAGTGGGTATCGTTTGCATAAGTATAATTAACCGTATCTGTTTATCAAATAGTCTCCGTATGTAGTACCTCTTAAAGTTGTTGCTTGAGTAAGTAGTTGCTCCTTGGAAATAAATCCTTTTTCAAATGCTATTTCTTCTAAGCATCCAACCTTAAGACCTTGCCTTTTTTCTACCGTTTGAATAAACTGGGAGGCCTCTAGTAAAGATTCATGTGTTCCTGTGTCAAGCCAAGCATAGCCTCTACCCAAAGTTTCAACATGAAGGTTTCCTTGTTTTAAATAAACTTGATTGACATCCGATATTTCCAATTCACCTCTGCCACTGGGCTTAATTTTTTTAGCAATTTCAATAACGCTGTTTGGATAAAAATATAATCCTACAACTGCATAATTACTTTTAGGCTGCTGAGGTTTCTCCTCAATGGAAGCCGCATTTCCATCTTTGTCAAAAGAAATGACCCCATATCTTTGGGGATCTTCAACATGATATCCAAAAACAGAGGCTTTGTGTTTTGAGATTTCAACACAATTAAGAAGTTTTTTAGAAAGTGTATCTCCGTAAAATATATTATCCCCAAGTATTAAACATACAGGTTCACTTCCAATGAATTCTTCCCCTAAAATAAACGCTTCTGCCAATCCTTTAGGTTGTTCTTGAATTTTATATAGTAGTGTTATTCCCCATTGACTTCCATCTCCTAATAAGCGTTCATATTGTCCAATATCTTCTGGTGTACTGATAAGTAATACTTCCCGAATACCTGCTAAGAGCAAAACCGAAAGTGGATAATAAACCATGGGTTTGTCATATACTGGTAATAGTTGTTTTGAGACTCCCTTCGTTATGGGGAAAAGTCTAGAGCCTGTTCCTCCTGCAAGTAGAATTGCTTTCATTATTTTAAGATAAAAAAATTGTTTGAGATTTAGTTTTTAATATATCCTATGAATTCTTTTTTTCGAATTTTAGAAGAAAAGTTTTTTTGGTAAAATATTTTTCCATTTTCTCCAAGATTTTTTCTTTCACTTTTCGTAGTATTCAAGATATTTCTTATTTGTTCATTTAGCTTAATTGCATTGCTTGGGGGCGCAATGAACCCACATTTTGCTTCCTCAATGATTGAGGCGCCTTCGCCAGCTAACATTCCCAGTATCGGTTTTCCCATGGCCATATAGCCTTGCAATTTTGCGGGTACCGTTTGACTGAATAATTTACTGTCATTTAATGAAAGATAGAGGACATCTGCTTGTGCCACCCATGAGGGAAGCGTAGCTAATTTTTGTTGTGGGATAAAGCGCACTATATTTTTTCTTACTTCAACGGAAAGTAATTGTACCATCTTTTTTTTATATCTTCCTTCACCTATAAAAATCCATTGAATATTTTCCTTCTTATTTTGAATAATTACTTTACAAAGAGTCTCGAAATCCTGAGCTGTACCGAGGTTGCCTGTATACATGATTTTAAGCGCGTTGGGGTTTAGGTCATCAATCTTTAATTTGTGTTTGATTTTATTGTCTTCAATTATTTTTTCTGCCCAATTGGGGAAATAAAATACCCTGTTGTGAGGCACTCGTTGTCGAACTATTTTTATAAAACTTTTGGATCCTACTAAAACAACATCAAATTTTTTATAGAATATTTTTACCCCTTTTTCAACACTATTAAATACTCTTCCCGAATTGATTATACCAACGGCTTCCAGAGATTGTGGCCATAAGTCTAAATCCCAAAGGATGGCTTCTGCTCTTTTAATAATCTTATACAATATTGCGGAAATAGCAATAAAGAAAGGACTTGTATGGTGAACCAAAACTTTGTCAAATTTTTTTTTAAAAAAAATCAAAAATATCGTGTAAAATAAGGTGCTTAAAAAATACGTAAGGTAATTGATTACAAGCCTTGATTTTGACCCATTTCCTCTTGGGATAAGAGGTAGTCTTCTAATGGTTAGTTTTTCCCTGCGTTCGAAAGACTTTTTAAAAAGGCCATATCCCTTGAATATTTTTCCTTCCGGATAATTAGGCCATCCCGTTACTACATGAATGTGGAATCCCTCATCAGCTAGCCAACTTACAGCTTCATTGATTTTAAAGTGTTCAGGATAAAAATGATTTGTATAAATTAAGATTCTTTTCGCCACACCTTAGAATTGACATAGTCGATATAAGATAAAATAATCCGTTCCACTTTTAAAGATACGTTAGGTTTGGAGTAGTCTTCTACTATAGGGAGATTTCTAGATTCTGTATTTTGATGTTTGACTAGTTCCAATGCTTGAAGAATTCGTTCTTTTTTTAATCCAACCATCATTACAGCAGCTTCTTCCATTGCTTCAGGACGTTCGTGTGCCTCTCTAATATTTAATGCTCTAAAATTCAATATGGACGATTCTTCTGAAATTGTACCACTATCTGAAAGCACTACAAATGCATTCTTTTGAAGTTTGTTATAATCAAAGTAACCTTGTGGAGCTAGCCATTGGATTAAAGAATGGGACTTGAATTTAGAGGTATCAATTTGCTTTTTTGTTCGGGGATGGGTGCTCACAATCACAGGAAGGGAAAACTTTTCTGCAAGGGCGTTTAAACTTTCCATTAAATAGTTAAAATTAACAGGGTTATTGATGTTTTCCTCTCGATGTGCAGAAACCAAAAAATATTGATTTTCTTTTAGCTTTAATTCCTTCAACACCTTACTTTTTTCTATGGGCTCTTTAAAATGATTTAATATTTCAAACATAGGGGAGCCTGTCTTAATAATTTGATCAGGAGGGAGTCCCTCTCTTAGCAGGTATTCTCTTGAAATGTCACTATAGGTTAAATTGATGTCTGCAAGATGATCCACTAATTTTCGATTGGTTTCTTCAGGGACCCGTTGATCGAAACAGCGGTTACCCGCTTCCATATGAAAAATTGGAATTTTTCTCTTCTTGGCTGGAATTGCCGATAAGCAACTGTTGGTATCACCAAGAACTAAAAAAGCATCTGGGTTTGTTTTTTCTAAAAGTGCATCTATTTTAATTAAAATTTGCCCAATGGTTTGTGTTGGATTTTCTCCAGCGGCTTCTAGATAATAATCCGGCTGGGGAACTTGAAGGTCTTCAAAAAAAATCTCATTTAATGTATAGTCGTAATTTTGACCAGTATGGACAAGAATATGTTCTATTGCTTCTGAATGATGTAAACGATCGATTACTCTAGAGAGACGAATGATTTCTGGTCTAGTCCCTACTACGGTCATTACTTTGATTGGCTTTGCTTTCATGATTGTAAGTTACACTTTTTCAAAATAGATGTCAGCATCATCTGGATCGTAGTGCTCATTAATCCAAAAAATTGTGATAAGATCTTCTTTTCCTTTGTTGGTTATGTTGTGTGTTGTCCAAACGGGCATATCCACATAGGAAGGGTTTTCCCCATTAAGCTTAAACTCCATACGCTCATCAGTTCCAATTTTTCTCATTTGGATGGTTGCT